>NZ_JACJQS010000002.1:0-195873 GCF_014696755.1 Anabaena sp. FACHB-1391
TCAGGAGTCAGAAGTCAGGAGAAAGAAGACAAGGAAAGGAGTAAAATTAAGTTTGTATCAGCGGTTTTCCTAATTTTCGTACCTGATTCAAGTATATACGGCTATATTAACCCGTCTAACTTATGGTTCGGGTGTTTTGGGAAGGAGATGTAGTTTTATTTGTCATATATTTACTGATAAAGTGTTGCAAATGGCAGGTATTATGACTTGACCCCAAATCAAGGAAAGTTTAAATTATCTGACTATATCTGACTAATACGTAACTGCTGAATAATCTGGTATAAATCGTTTACAAGCATCAAAATCCGTAAAATTAGATAGTCTACCCCCATTTATTGAGAAGATAGAATAAAAATTTACCAAACAGCTACAAAAATTGTCAATTACTACCCTCTTCAGATATAATAACCATTTAATAGTTAATGGTCAAAACATGGAATTTATTTTTGTTTACATCACTTGTAAAGATCGTGTTGAAGCTCTTAATATAGGTAAAGCCGTAGTAGAAGCTCGTCTTGCTGCCTGTGCTAATATAATTGATGGTATGGACAGTATTTATTGGTGGAACGACGAATTACAAGTAGAAAAAGAAGCTATTTTAATTATGAAATCGCGGGGGGATTTACTTGAAGAACTAACGAAAAAGGTGAAATCAAAACATTCTTATGAAGTACCTTGTGTGGTGGCTTTACCAATTGAACAAGGAAATCAGGATTACCTGAATTGGCTAATAGCAGAAACCAAGGCTAAACAGATATCAACAAATAGTTGATAGTTAGATTTAGTGAATTTCAAGTTACTATCTTCATCAAGGATTAGGTAAGTACAAATAAGATAATGTATAATTTCTCAATAATTGAAATAGTAAAACTACTAACAAAATATGTCTTTAAAATCAATTAATAATATTTTAGAAGGTATTAAACGGTCAGCACCATGGCAAGAACAATTATTTCCGCGCTTGTTGAATTGTTGGGTGGAAATTGTCGGTGCTGGGGTTGCGGTACAAACTCGACCTTTGTCAATTCAACGTGATGTTGTGTGGGTAGCAACGTCTAGCGCTGCTTGGGCGCAAAATTTGACCTTTGAACGGAAAACCATATTGATGAAATTAAACCACAAGCTATCTACATCTTTGATAGATATTCGCTTTTCGACTGCGGGGTGGAAGAGTTTACCAACGACGGAAACACAAATAACTATTTCTGCTTCAGAACACCCCAGTTATGTTGCTGATGATCTAGTTCCTGAGAAGTTAGTCACACCGAGTCTTGACAATACTCTAGGTGCTTTTGAGAATTGGGCTAGGATGATGCAGGAGCGATCGCATTATCTCCCTTTATGTCCCGAATGTCAATGTCCTAGCCCACCAGGTGAACTTGAACGCTGGAATGTTTGTTCTCTGTGCTGTTCTAATGTTGGAAGTAAATAATCAGCCTTGATTATGATATTTAACTATTGTCAGTTGATTGTAAATAATGGAGTCAACTAGATGCTAAAAACTGAGTTTAAATCTATCCAAAGTAGACTAAAAAAATCGGAGTAAATCTAAAATCGGGCTTTTAACCTTGATCCCTAATATGTTTTAGTTTAAAGTGAGTATGTAGACACTCTAAGAATCATTTACAAATATAACAAGAATCTAAAGAGATAATAAAGTTTATTTATTGATAATAATGGCTAGAACCCGTATCCAATAATAACTTTTTGCCCTTCATCCCTATTTTGGTAAACAAGGAAAATATATAAGTATGTTGGCTAGTCCTATGGTACTGAAGATGAAGGCATATCAAGCAATTAAGCGTTTAACATCTACTTGTCGTTATTGTCGTTATTACCAGCCACAGGGTCGCCGTGGTGGTATGTGTGAAAAGTTGACCGCACCGGTCCAAGGTGTTTGGAAAGCTTGTCCCTTAGCGTTACCAGCTTTTGCACCCGCTTGGGAAACTCTAGAAGATGCTTGGAGTTTACCAGTACCAAGGCCTGTTATTTCAACTTCTCAAACTCTTGCAGCGGATTTAGATCATCTGACAATTAATTGTGTTGAAGAGACCCGTACTTATACCACGCAAGAGGTAATAAATCAGAATGTAGTAATTTAATTACGCACGATTATTGTTATCAATTTTCTGTCCACCTTAATAAGATTTGACTTGCAATTTATTAGTGTTTCCAATTTTGAGATCTTCAGAAATCGCACCTTCCTGACAGGTGCGATTTTAGTATATAAAAGTCAGGAAAGAATCAACCACGAAGGAACTAAGGAAGAGAAGGAAAGAGGGTTCGAGAGATATTTTCCGTAAGTCTCCAGGAAGTAAAACACTATTGATGTGATCACGGTCTTAGGGACTGATATAATTTTAAGCTTTAAGGTAACCAGGGAAATTCTCGAAAGTTGGGAGGTCGCTTTTCCAAAAAAGCTTGTTTTCCTTCCGCGCCTTCTTCTGTCATATAATAAAGAAGAGTGGCATTACCGGCAAGTTCTTGTAAACCGGCTTGTCCGTCGCAGTCGGCGTTAAATGCTGATTTGAGACAACGAATGGCTATAGGGCTTTTTTCGAGGATTTCTCGCGCCCATTGTATCCCTTCTGTCTCTAGTTTTTCTACGGGGACAACAGTATTAACTAAGCCCATTTCTAAAGCTTGTTGAGCGTTATACTGACGACAAAGAAACCATATTTCTCGCGCTTTTTTTTGTCCTACTATTCGCGCTAAATAACTCGCACCAAAACCACCGTCAAAACTGCCTACTTTTGGTCCTGTTTGCCCGAAAATGGCGTTATCGGCTGCAATAGTTAAATCACAAATTAAATGCAGAACATGACCCCCACCAATAGCATAACCGGCAACTAGGGCAATGACAACTTTAGGCATGGAACGAATGAGACGTTGCAAGTCTAAAACGTTTAAGCGGGGAATACCAACATCATCTACGTAACCTGCTTGTCCCCGGACACTTTGATCTCCTCCTGAACAGAAGGCGTATTTACCGTCTGTATGAGGTCCTGCACCCGTAAATAAAACTACACCAATATTAGTATCTTCTTTAGCGTCCCAAAAAGCCTCGTATAATTCAAAGACGGTTTTGGGACGGAATGCGTTACGTTTGTGGGGACGGTTAATAGTGATTTTAGCGATACCGTCGGTTTTTTGATAGATAATGTCTTCGTAGGTTTTGACGGTTTTCCAGTCGGGTTCTATCATGGATAATCTGCGATACTGTGTTTGAGAATTTTATCGCGGCGGAGATGGAAAGTATTGGCAATTTCCAGGAAATGAGTAATTAGGGGGGGAAACTAAAAAAAATATTCCCCTAATTCTCCAGCAATAGGGAATTAAGGGAACCTGATTTTGATTTGTTTGACATACTCACCGACCTGAAGGTGCGATGATTCTTGACACTTCACTGGAACACGCCACAAGTGGTCTTATCGTCCCTCCATGTCCGTTTAAAGTCTCCCAATGCCCTATGGCGACTATAACCAAATTTTAACATAAAGCCGTCCTAAAAGCGATGCACTGAGCTTGCCGAAGTGGACGGGGCTTGTATCCCAGATTTTTGGTCAAATCCAAACTAGTAGGAAGTAAGGATGTAAGATCTCAGTTGAGCGCGTATTAGGCAATCAAAGTAAAATCGCTACTCACAAGGGTGATAGTAGGATCACTTAAAACGGCAAACTTAGATTCCCCACCCGGAGTAGATCCGTTGGAGTTATAGAAAAGACTACCAGTGCCTTGGCTATAAACAATGCGGGCATTACTAGCACCTACTGAATTATCGTTAGGAACTACTCCAAAATCAGTCAGATCCTGTCCCACTGCATTAGTAATGGCACTGAAAGTAGCTTTACTCAATGCAATGTTGTCTCTATTTTGTCCTTGACTAATTTGTCCCGCTTGAAAATTGATGGTATCAACACCTAAAGTGTTGAAGACTCCATTGAACCGATACTGATCATTACCGAGTCCTCCTCTGAGAGTATCATTACCGAGTCCTCCTATGAGAGTATCATTACCACTTCCTCCGTCCAGAATGTTATTGCCACTATTACCAGTGATGAAGTTATTACCTGCATTACCAGTACCGTTAATTGCGGTTGTTCCCGTTAAAGTCAGGTTTTCGATGTTTGTCAACGTGGCAATACTCCAGGTGATACTAGATTGAATTGTATCTGTACCTGCGTTAGTATTTTCGGTAATAGTGTCGGTGGTGGTATCAACAATATAAATGTCATCACCTGCACCACCAATCAAGGTATCATTACCTGCACCACCAATCAAGGTATCATTACCTGCACCACCAATCAAGGTATCATTACCTGCACCACCATCTAGGGTATTATTGCCACTATTACCAGTGATGACGTTATTACCTGTGTTACCTGTACCATTGATATTGCCAGTGCCGGTGAGATTAAAATTCTCGTACAGGTCACTTAAAACGTAGTCCACTGAACTTGACTGGGTACCAATGACAATAAAATCCGTATGGTCAAGAGTGATACCAGGATCAACTTTGGCAAACCGAGATTCTCCACCCGCAGCACTTCCGTTGGAGTTATAGAAGACATAACCAGTGCTTTGGCTATAAACAATGCGGGCATTACTAAAAGTTGCTGAAAGATCATCAGTAACCACGGCAAAATCAGTCGCCGATAGATCCCCACTGTCAACACTAATAGCATTGAAACTAGCTTTACTTAATGCTATTTTATCTTCTCCTTCGACAAAATTCTCGATTGAAGAAAGACCTAATGAGGGAGAAGAAGAGAAAGAGTAATCTCTCTTGAACCAAAATCTATCCTGACCCTGTCCTCCATTGAGATTATCAATTAGGGAAGGATCAACAATTGATCCAGAATTACCCCCTCCCCACAAAGTATCATTACCATTTCCTCCATTGAGATTATCAGTGCCAGGTCCTCCCATGAGGATATCATTTCCGTTCTGTCCGCTCAGTCGGTCATTACCACTACCGCCCTGTAACAAATTATTTAGGGCATTACCAGTGAGCAGGTCATTTCCCGACCCACCAATCGCATTTTCAATGACATTTCCGGCAGAAAGAGTGAGTTTGAGGTTACTATTATTGACCGTTACCGATTGCTCTGTGGTGATGCCCAAGTTAATATTTACCGGAAAAGCAATATTAGTCTTAGGATCAAAGTCAATAGTATCAATACCCTCGTTTGCTGCTTCCACAATGGTATCTACTCCCAAAGGATTGGCAACACTAAAGACATAAGTATCGTTTCCTGCTCGACCAGTAAGGGTGTTGTTCCCCCTATTACCAGTAATGACGTTGTTCCCTGCGTTACCTGTACCATTGATATTACCAGTGCCGATGAGTGTGAGGTTCTCTACGAGGTCAGGTAAAGTGCGGGTCTGTGCACTTGGCAATGTATCAGTAATAAAGATTGGTATGCCATCATCGGTTAAAGATTGACTGATAGTAACGTAAGGTCGGTTGGGGTTGGACAGTGTTACGAGGAAGGATTTATCGGGTTCATTGATGTTGTCATTGAGAATGGGAATACGGATATTGCCCTCAGAATTGCCGGCGCGAATAGTCACCGTTCCTGAACTATTGGTATAATCAACACCCGGTATTGCGGAAACTGTACCTGTCGGACTGGTGGTGTAATCGAAGGTGATGTCGTCTTTACTAGTGACGGGTTGTCCATTAGCATCGATAAGGTCTATGACTATTACAGCCTGATTATTTAAGCCTTCAACGCCAATGAAGTTAAACTGACTGGATGATAAAATTGGACGGTCATTGTCATCGATAATAGTCCCTGTGTCGGCTCCTGGTGTACCAACGGTGTAACCTGTTCCACTAGCTAAGGTGACAACAACTGTCTCATTACCTTCGTAGTTGTTATCTGATGTGGGGTTTATGGTTAAAGTAGCTGTATCTGAATTCGCAGCAAAGGTGATGGTTTTACCTGCTCCTGGTGTTGCGCCTGTGTAGTCATCACCATTGGCTGTACCACCAATGCTATAGTTAACGGTTAAGGGATTACCTAAGGACTGGCTGGTACCACCAGGATAACTGCGAGTGAAAGTATAGACTAGCTTGGTTGTCCCGTCTTCAAATACGCTGCTTGGAGTTACGGTTACGGTAATACTAGCAGTATCGTCATCATTAATAGTTCCTACGACGGGTGCTGTTGTACCAAGGGTATAACCTGGTCCATTAGCTAAGGTGACAACTACTGTCTCATTACTTTCAACGATGGTATCTGCTGTGGGGTCTATGGTTAAGGTAGCTGTGTTTGCACCCGCAGCAAAGGTGATGGTTTTACCTGCTCCTGGTGTTGCGCCTGTGTAGTCATCACCATTGGCTGTACCACCAATGCTATAGTTGACTGTTAAGGGATTACCTAAGGACTGGCTGGTACCACCAGGATAACTGCGAGTGAAGGTATAGACTAGGTTGGTTGTCCCGTCTTCAAATACGCTGCTTGGAGTTACGGTTACGGTAATACTAGCAGTATCGTCATCATTAATAGTTCCTACGACGGGTGCTGTTGTACCAAGGGTATAACCTGGTCCATTAGCTAAGGTGACAACTACTGTCTCATTACTTTCAACGATGGTATCTGCTGTGGGGTCTATGGTTAAGGTAGCTGTGTTTGCACCCGCAGCAAAGGTGATGGTTTTACCTGCTCCTGGTGTTGCGCCTGTGTAGTCATCACCATTGGCTGTACCACCAATGCTATAGTTGACTGTTAAGGGGTTGGTGGTAACTCCGGTACGGGTGAAGGTATAAATCAGGTTGGTTGTACCATCTTCATTTACGCTACCTGGTGATACTGTCAGGGTAATGCTGGGGAAATCATCATTATCAATAGTTCCCGTTGCTGATCCTGATGTACCAGGGGTATAACCTGTGCCACTAGCTATGGTGAAAATAACTGTTTCATCATTTTCAAATGTGCTGTCTGCTGTGGGGTTAATGGTTACGGTTTTCGTAGTTTCACCCTCTTCAAAGGTGATGGTTTTACCTGTTCCCGGTGTTGCTCCTGTGTAGTCAGCACCATCGGCTGTACCGCCAATGCTATAGTTAACGGTTAAGGCATTGTCTATCTTTCCATACCGACTGAAGGTATAAACCAGGTTAGCTGTACCATCTTCATTTACGCTATCAGGGAATACGGCTACGTTAACATTGGTATCCTCATCAATAATAGTTCCAATGACGGCGGTGGCTGTATTGATAACGTAACCTGATCCAGGAGCTAAGGTTAACTCAACGTTTTCATTACCTTCAAAGGTGGTATCTGCTTTGGGGTTAATGGTTAAATTGGCTGTACTTGCACCCGCAGCAAAGGTAATCGATCCTCTTGTTAGTCCAAAACTGGCTGCTCCTGTTTGAGTATAGTCAGTGTCATTAGAGTCACTGCTGAAAGTAGCTGAACCGCCAACATTGAAGTTAACAGTTAAGGCATTAGTCAGATCTCCAGCACGAGTGAAAGTGTAAACTAGATTTGTCGTCCCGTCTTCAAGAACACTAGCAGGATTAACCGATAGGCTAACATCAGCACGTCCCGGATCAACATCATTGTCAGTGATGATTACTGTTGCACTATTGTCTGTGCCTAAACTGTAATTAGTGCCACTAATTAATGACAGGATTACGGTTTCTCTGCCTTCGACAAGATTATCATTAACGGGAGTAATGGTGACGGTCTTTGAAGTCTCTCCCGCCAGAAAGGTTACGGTAGAAGGAATGGGGCTGTAGTCACCAGTAGATGCAGTTCCCGAAATTGTGTAACTAACTGTGAGAGCATTGTTAGTGCTACCTGTGCGAGTAATCGTAAACACACCTGGGTTAGCTGTTGTTCCTTCTCTAGCGTCGCTATCTGTAGCTATGACTCTAACAATGGTACTTGGGTCACTAAAACCTTGAATAAAAACTGCCGCGTCACGAGCGGAGTCACGGGTATCAGCGATCGCTAACTTGATGTGATTAATTTGACCTGGAATAAGATCCGTTGCTACTGCACTTAATACAGTTGTGAAACCATCGAACTTCGTACCTAAAATCTTTCCATAATAATCAGGTTGGAAAAATGCCGAGTTCGTTCCAGCGTTAACAGTATTGATAGAAACAGGAGTTGTCGCACCGGGGACGAAAGCAATGTTTTTACCATTCAGGTAAAAGGCAAAAACATCATTGAACCTTGAATTTCCCAACTCAGGATAATCTTCAGAGGCAAATACATAGGAGAAGCTGATAGTATTCGAGGTCGGAATAAAGTCAAACTCTAATACTGCTGCATCATAGGTGCTGTTATTAGAGACTATAGTTTTGACTATGGCATCTAGATCTCTGTCACCTGATTTACCGTTAGAAGTTGAGTAGGTTGAAGGATCATCATCAACATCAATATTTCCGGTACTCAGAACAATACCGTTAATGCCTATTGTTCCTTGTTCACCAGTAAAAGTACCCCCGGCAACATTTGCACCGGTAAACCTGATGTTGCTGATTTTGTCTGGTGTAATACCGGAGTTGCCGATTAAAGTGTTAACAAGTTGCGCGGCAGTAACGCTATTTAAGTCTCTTGTGGTTAAAGCACTCTGTTCAATTGCGATCGCTTCTCCATTTATTATAATCGTAGCGTGGTCATTCTCTGCTTGCAAACTCTGTAAAGTTGTCCCATTCAGACTTTCACCTCGTACCAAAGCGGCAAAAATCGCCCCTTCGTCTCCAGCACTATCCGTTTGATTAATCCGAGCATCTACAAAATGCCCAATTTCTTCTAATATTACGTCACTAACTGCTGCTGAATTCGCATTTGCGACAAAATTATCTGATAAGTAAATCTTATTAGTGCTAGTAGAATAGGCCCCATTAGCATTGCCAAGAATGGTGTTACTAACAACTTCTATTTGGGGAAGTTGACTGAAATTACCCCCTTGCCAATCTAATCGCAGAATTTCCGCCGCGCTGCGGTTGTATTGCGTCCCAAAAGCGCTATCGAAAACCTGCCAGAAATTATTATTAACATCAGAAAAGCCACTTAGTTTGTCGTATGTCAGCTTTAGGGCTGATTCAAGTAAAAGTGAGAAGTTCATAAGTATATATAAGGTAGAATGCTTTATTAAAGATATAACACGATTTACTTTTAATTTCTAGGGTATTTATATTAAGATTTCTTATGTCACTAAAATTAAAATAACAATTAGTATGTCCAGAATATTGTCCCTACAATCTTTCTTATAAGTATCTATTGTATTATTTAATTTTAAGTATTAATATTTATTTGTCTAACCGCTCAGTCAAGGGAATAATTCAGGACTTACGCAAAATATCTCTCCCTAAATCCCCATTTCTCTGTTACCTCTGTGCCTGGAGTGGTTTCTTATTCCGCAACTTGTGCGTAAGTGCTGTAATTCTTGAAAAGATGGATAATAAATTATGTGCGGAATCTGGGTGCTAACTTCTAAATAGCAAAATTCAGGAGTTAAAAGTAAAAGTATCCGTGGTTTTTACATATTTATTAGTATTAATTTAAACTCTTTGTATAAAAAAAGGTGAGCGTTTTAGCCCACCTAAAAAATCAGAGAATATTGATGCTATGATACAGCGGATTGGAAATCAATGAGGTACAAAATCTAATCAAAGCCAGACAATAAGCCAATTTTACTCCTGACTCTTGCTGTAATTAGCCTAACAATGCTTTGGCTTTAGCTAAAACATTATCAACTGTGAAGCCAAACTTCTCTAAACAAATACCACCAGGAGCGGAAGCACCAAAAGTATCAATACTGACGGTATCGCCTTCACTACCGATATACTTATGCCAACCGAAGCTACTAGCCGCTTCTACAGATAGGCGTTTAGTAACAGATCGAGGAAGAACAGACTCTTTATAAGCTGCATCTTGTGTATCAAATAAGGTAGAAGAAGGCATAGAAACAACACGAACTTTCTTACCTTCTGCTGTCAGTTTCTCTGCGGCGCTCACACAAAGACTTAATTCTGAACCAGTACCAATTAAGATGATATCTGGTGTACCTTGACAATCAACAATTGTATATGCACCTTTAGCGACACCTGCGATAGATGTACCTGCTAAGTTAGGAACATTTTGACGAGTGAAAGCTAATAAAGTAGAAGCTTGTGCTTTAGATTTTTCAATGGCAACTTTGTAACCACCAGAGGTTTCATTTCCATCTGCGGGACGAATTACGGTTAAATCAGGAATAGCCCGCAAAGAAGCTAAAGTTTCAATGGGTTGGTGAGTAGGACCATCTTCACCCTGGCCAATGGAGTCGTGAGTCATGACCCAAATTGCGCCAGCTTCAGAAAGAGCAGCCAAACGAATAGCAGCCCGCATATAATCGGTGAAGATGAGGAAAGTTGCACCGTAGGGTATTAAACCGGAACGGTGTAAAGCCATACCGTTACAAATTGCACCCATGGCGTGTTCCCGGACACCGAAGTGAATGTTACGATTGCCGAAATGTCCTTTTTGGAAGTCCCCAGTACCTTTAAGTTCAGTGAGGTTGGAGTGGGTTAAGTCAGCAGAACCACCGATTAATTCCGGTAAAACAGCACCTAATTTGTTGAGGCAGGTTTCCGAGTGTTTGCGGGTAGGTAATGCTTTATCTGCATCTGTGTAGGTAGGTAATACTTGATCCCAACCCTCTGGTAATTTGCCACTAATCAAACGTTCAAATTCAGCGGCTTCTTGGGGGTATTTAGCTTGATATTCGGCATAAGCTTTGTTCCACTCGGATTCGTAAGCAGCACCGCGTTCAACAGCCTTGCGGGTGTGGTTGAGGGCATCTTCGGGAACGACAAAAGCATCGTATTCCCAGCCTAAGTTGTTGCGGGTAGCTATTGTTTCGTCAGGTCCTAGGGCAGCACCGTGAATACCAGCAGTATTAGCTTTATTAGGAGAACCATAACCGATGGTGGTTGTCACCTTAATCATGGTGGGTTTGTCTGTAACTGCTTTTGCCTGGGCGATCGCTTTGGCAATGCCTTCTAAATCTGTGTTACCGTCTTTAACGTGCAGAACGTGCCAACCGTAAGATTCAAAGCGTTTAGAAACGTCTTCGGTGAATGCTACATCTGTAGAACCATCAATTGAGATGTGGTTATCGTCATAGAGCGCAATAAGTTTACCTAATCCCCAGTGTCCAGCGATAGAAGCGGCTTCACCAGAAATCCCTTCCATGTTGCAACCATCACCAAGAATCACATAAGTGTAGTGATCAACAATTGTCGCATCAGGCTTATTGAACTTAGCGGCCAGGTGTGCTTCTGCTACTGCTAAACCGACTGCATTGGCAATTCCTTGACCTAAAGGACCTGTGGTAACTTCTACACCAGCTGTCACAAAATTTTCGGGGTGGCCTGGGGTCTTAGCACCCCATTGACGAAATTGTTTGATGTCGTCTATGGTAACGCTATCGTAGCCTGTGAGGTACAGTAGGGCATACTGCAACATTGAACCATGACCAGCGGATAAAACAAAGCGATCGCGGTTGAACCATTGCGGATTTTTAGGATTATACCGCATGAAGGAGTCCCAAAGGACAAAAGCCATGGGAGCCGCACCCATCGGTAGTCCAGGGTGTCCAGACTTGGATTTTTCTATGGCATCAACAGCCAAAAAGCGGATAGAATTGATACAAAGTTCTTGGAGGGATTGGGTTGCAACTGCCATAATCTCTAATTGTTAAGGACGGGTTAGGACTCTTTTTAGCGTTTTTGTGGGTTCATGAGCAAATGATCCCACTTTGTTCATCATCTCATTCCCAATTATCAATGGACAAGCGGGATTGTGAGGATTGTTAGTGATGAATCAGGCCGATAAGCCGATAAATTTAATCATGCGTTCCCAAAGCTTGGCATTAGCTAGGCCGTTAGTTCAGCTATGAATGTCTCTATCATACTTGCCTTGTGTTCATTTCTCAAAGGCAAACTAGGAGCAAAATTATGCGGGGATCAATAATAAATACAAGTCTTGGTAATGGATAATTGGGTTATTAACTTTACCTATTACCTGACTAGTAAGTATCTTTAAGGAGTAAATTTCTTGAAGGCTAGGCTGACATTATGACCACCAAAGCCAAAGGAGTTAGATAAGGCTACCTCGACTATTTGACTGCGGCTGGTGTGGGGGACATAATCTAAATCACATTCTGGATCAAGATTTTCGATGTTGATGGTAGGGGGAATTTTGTCATGAGCTACGGCTAAAATTGTCGCTACGGCTTCAATTCCTCCCGAACCACCTAAAAGGTGTCCTGTCATGGATTTAGTGGAACTGACGGCTATTTTATAGGCGTGATCTCCTAAAGCTTTCTTAATGGCGGCGGTTTCGTTGACATCATTGGCTGGTGTACTTGTCCCATGGGCATTGATGTAACTTACCATTTCTGGGGCGATCGCCCCATCTTTTAAAGCTAATTCTATCGCCCTAGCCGCACCTAAACCACCGGGAACTGGCGCAGTGATATGATACGCATCACAGGTCATCCCATAACCGACAATTTCCCCATAAATCCGTGCGCCACGCTTCATGGCGTGTTCTAACTCTTCGAGAATTAAAATTCCCGCGCCTTCACCCATCACAAACCCATCCCTATCCCTATCAAAGGGACGACAAGCATGGGCTGGATCATCATTGCGACTAGATAAAGCCCGTGCAGAGGCAAATCCTGCCACTGATAGGGGGGTAACTGCTGCTTCACAGCCACCGCAAATCATAGCTTTAGCGTATCCCCATTGAATTTGACGAAAAGCATCACCAATGGAATTAGAACCAGCCGCACAGGCTGTTACAGAACAGGAATTAGGACCTTTTGCACCGGTATGAATTGCTGTTAATCCCGCTGCCATATTGGCGATCATCATGGGAATCATGAAAGGACTACAACGACTAGGACCACGTTTAGGATCTAAGTAAATGGTTTGTTGGTCTTCTAATACTTTAATGCCACCAATACCAGAACCGATGATCACGCCAATTTGTTCAGCGTTGAGATCGTCAATTACTAACCCGGAATCCGCAACAGCTTGAATAGCCGCCGATACACCCAATTGAGAAAAACGATCCATGCGCTTGGCTTCTTTGCGTTCTAAGTAAGTCTCTGGATCAAAGTTTTTGACTTCACCAGCAATGCGACAACTATGTTTAGAAGCATCAAAAGCGGTAATATAGTCAATACCATTCTGTCCGCTCAATAATCCTTGCCAATATTCGGCGGGTGTGTTTCCAATGGGTGTAATCGCGCCCACACCTGTTACAACAACGCGATTACGTTTATAGTCTGTCATGATTACATTAAATATGGCGAAAAAAAATATGGCGAAAAAGCAGCAGATTGAACAATTAAGAGTGCTGAGTTTCCAGTCAAATATCCATAAATTTTGAGTATACTGTCTTCTCAATATTAGGACTTTTGGATGAGGACTTTTGGGGTTTTCCTGGAATTTTTACAGTTTAAACACTCAACACTCATGTACCGGCGGGTTTATCCAGTTAATCTGTATACCTGCAAAATATCTCTTTAAACCCGCCTATACTGAATTAACACTTATCTAAGCAGATGCAGCAACGTGACTATCGATATAATCTACCACGGCCTGAACAGTTGTAATTTTTTCAGCCGCTTCATCAGGAATTTCGATCTCAAACTCTTCTTCCAAGGCCATGACTAGCTCAACTGTATCTAGGGAATCAGCCCCTAAATCGTCAATAAAACTGGCTTCTGGTATAACCTTCTCGGGTTTGTCTACACTCAGTTGCTCAATGATAATTTTTTTTACTTTTTCAAAAGTATCTGCTTGGCTCATAAATAAAAGTCCTTAACAAGTTGCTATGATTTGCTCTCAATGAACAAAGTTTTTTTGGCCATATACATCTTATCGGAAAGAGTGAATCTGAGTATAGGTTCTATCATGAAAACTGAGAATTGAAGATTAGCGGATTTAAGTCCTTACTACTAATCACTACCAATACATAACAAATCCCAATTACCTCTAAAATCTAAATCAAGTATACTTTTATGCCATCCAAAACTCTCAAGTACGCTTATTATCCCGGTTGTGTAGCCCAAGGAGCTTGTCGAGAACTGTATTTATCCACCCAATCTCTAACTAAAGCGTTAGGTATTGAACTGATTGAATTGAAAAAAGCTGCTTGTTGTGGTTCTGGTACATTTAAAGAAGATTCGCAATTATTAGAAGACACTGTTAACGCTAGAAATATCGCTTTAGCGGAATCTTTGCATCTCCCTTTACTAACCCATTGTAGCACTTGTCAGGGTGTTCTTGGTCATGTTGATGAACGATTAAAAGAATGTCAATCTACAAATCCCGATTATCTCAACAAAGTTAATGGTTTACTGGAAAAAGAAGGCTGTTCTCCTTATCGGGGGAGTACAGAAGTTAAACATCTTTTGTATGCTTTAGTGACAGATTATGGCTTAGAGGAAATTTCTGGGCGTGTTAACAAGAAATTAAGTGGATTAAAATGTGCAGCTTTTTATGGCTGTTATCTGCTTCGCGCTCAAAAATCCATGCCTTATGATGATCCTTTTCAACCCGAAGCAATGGAAAATGTATTTCGGGCTGTGGGAGCGACACCTGTATATTATCGTGGCAGGACTCAATGTTGTGGTTGGCCTTTGTCTAGCTATGCGACTACAGAATCTTTCCAAATGGCAGGAAATCATATTCAAGAGGCTGTAGCTAATGGGGCTGATTGTATTGTCACACCATGTCCTCTGTGTCATTTAAATTTAGATTCTCGTCAACCGGAAGTAGAAAAAGTCATTGGTCAAAAATTAGGTTTACCAATTTTGCACTTACCCCAATTAATTGCTTTAGCTTTAGGTGTTAGTCCTAAAGAATTGGGTTTAGAAAGACATATTGTGTCTACAAAACCGGTTTTAGAAAAGTTAGGATTCTGATCAAATAAATTGTGGGAAGGAAATAATATTTTTCTTCCCATTACCCATTACCCATTACCCATTACCAATTACCCATTACCCATTACCCATTACCCATTACCCATTACCCATTACCAATTACCCATTACCCATTACCCATTACCCATTACCCATTACCAATTACCCATTACCAATTACCCATTACCAATTACCCATTACCAATTACCCATTACCCATTACCCATTACCAATTACAGATTTCTGATATTCTTCTTCACTAATTAAATCGTGGTTATTTTCCACACGATCTAAAAATACTAATCCTTCCAAATGATCATACTCATGTTGAAAAATTCGGGCAATAAAATCCGTTAATTCTTGTTTTTGGAAATTGCCAGAACGGTCTGTATACTCAACTTCAATTGTTTGATATCTAGGAACTAAACCCCTAATTCCCGGAACACTTAAACAACCTTCCCAACCCTTGACTATTTCCGAAGAATGGGCAACAATTCGGGGGTTGATCATTGCGGTGGGCTGCATTTCTGGTGCGTGGGGATATCTAGCATTAGGACGGGAAGCGACGATAAATAAACGGTATGATGCTGCTATTTGTGGTGCAGCAATTCCCACCCCATTAGCTTGAGCAACTGAGGTAATTAATTCATCAATCAGGTTTTGAATTTTCTCATCTTGAACATTCTCAACCGCAGCCGCTTTTTGTCGTAATATCGGATTACCTAATTTAATGATTGGCGCTAATTTAAACATTTTCAAATCTCTAGATTTTTCTCGCCGTTTTATCGCCGTTTCGACGATTATACCATTGATGATGTGCGATCGCCTTCCGTGGCCTCGCCTTGTACCTCGCACGAGTTATGGAGAACACGGAAGTAGAAAATACGGAGGTACAAATATCCATGAGGAGGGGTGGGGTGGGAAGGGGTATTGTGGGACTTATGTGGAGGTGTTCCGTTGTGGTAAGGTGAATGGGCTAGGGGGATATGATAAAAAATAAATTATTTGGTTTTTAATTGTGTTAAATAATGATATACTTTGTGAGTATGAGTATTTAGTCTTTTGTCGACTTCACAACAACACACACGACTTCCGGCTTAAAAAAATATGAAAACATCAACCAAAACCAAAATTGTCATTGGCGAACTCCTTCCGCCGACACCACTCAATCACTCGGAACTATGCGCTGTGATCGGCGGTAAGGGAACACCAATTAAGAGGCCCCCAAACAGCGTTCTGATTTGTGATCGGCGGGGATGTCGCTATGTATCTCTGGTGAATGGCAGAGTACCTTTTAATTAACCCAACCTCACCGATGCCAACGTTAACACGATAACCCATTTTTATTTTTTTTCATTTTTCACAAATGTTCCAAAATGGTCAAAAGCTTTTTGGAACGTTTTTTTCTCGTTAGTGATTACCTGGCACCGTCCCTGGCACCGTCCCCTCTCCCCAGCTATGTCCCGAAAGCCCCGTGATCTAAAACCCGCATTCGTGTATCACATCACCACTCGCTGCAATAACCGAGAGTTCCGATTAACTCGTTATGAATGCCGTGAGGTGTTACTTTACGCATTGAAAAAAGCATTAGATAAGTTTAAGTTTAAGCTCTATGGTTTGTGTATAGAGCTAATCATGTTCATTATCTGCTTGAACCTTTGCAGCCAGAAGAATTACCTAAAATCATGCACTGGCTGAATTGGTACACAGCGATGTGTTTCAACCGGATACTTAACCGCACCGGACATTTTTGGGAAAAACGTTACTACAGTAGCGGGTTTGCAAATAATGATTATCAAAGGACTTTAAATACTCTCAGATATATTCACAGTAATCCCAAGGCAGCAGGAATCAAACAGGGATTCTTTTATGATTTCTCTAATTATGGTACTCATGAGAGATTAACAGATGATGGCATTACTCAATGGCATCCAGCATTTTTATCTTTAGGAAAAACCTTAGAAGAATGTGCAAATAAATATAAGGGATTTTGCAAAAGGTATAAACCCCAGCCAAAAAGCGAGAAAAAACGCCAATGGGGCAGTAAGCTGCTGCCAAATGTGATGAAAAGTAAAAGCAAAAATAAATCATCCCCTGGTCAAATGAAATTGCCTATGTGTAATTGGGAAATTGTGGATTCAGATATCAGTAAGGTAGCTGAAAAGTTTGTTAGGGCTAACAGTCACTTATAAGTAACTGCATTTTCCTTGGTTTAGCAACGTAATACCAGAACCACTTAACCGCTGTCAGCTAAACAAATAAGCCATTAATAACTGAGGTTGCATATTATGGTATCTGTGGCTGAATTTACCCCTATCTAATACGAATACTGTTCGCTTCGCTTTGTCGCTTTGTGTAACTCAGTTACACAAATCTAGCTAATAATTCCTCACGGGATAATTGTAAAAGCAAAGGAGTAAATTCCTCTCTCTTCATAGCAATCAGAGAGTTGATAATTGTTGCTAACTGTGAATCAACTTCCCCAAAACGCACTTGCAAGATACTTTCAATCATAGCGCGTCTTTCTCTATAATCCCTCTATCAAGTCCTCGTTTTTCTCCTTCCTGAAGTCCTTCTTGTCGTTCTTGTTTTTTAATCTCTTCTAACTGTTGTTGATACATTTTGTTGTTGATACATTTCATTTACAGCAAGTAGCTTTGAGTGAGGTACACTTTGTGCGGGCAAGATGCCCGCACCACAAGAGTTTTATTATTAATATTATTATTATTAATTAATATCACAAGAAGATGCCCGCACCACAAGAGTTTTATTATTAATATCTGTACTTCATAATATCGGGAACTGCTGTAACTCCTGATCATCTTGATCAATATCGTGTTCCTAACGCTGACGAGTGGATAACACAGCAATTAAGTTATGTACTATTACTATAATATCCCCAAGGAACGGACTAAGTAGGTGAACGAAAAAAAACCGACATAAGTAACCAAAAGTAAAGTTGCCCAAAACCTCTTTCCTGTTAAGAGTTAAGAGTTCCCTGTCAACTGTCATGTCAACTGTCATGTCAACTGTCAACTGTCAACTGTCAACTGTCAACTGTCAACTGTCAACTGTCAACTGTCAACTGTCAACTGTCAACTGTCAACTGTTAAGAGTTCCCTAAAACTAAAAAACTTTGTACCTCAAGAGCATGGGAACTGCTATATTAACTGTTTTTATTAACTGGTAAAGGTGCGGGTTTAACTAAAACTTGAAAAATTCTGCCATTACGCTCTACTTGCACTTGTAAAGGAATACCAATTTTACTATTTTCTACTAGTTTTTGCACTTCATCAACTTTCAAAACTGGTTGATTATTAATACTTTTAATCACATCTCCTGGTCGTAGTCCAGCAATAGCTGCGGGTGAGTTGGGAACAATTTTAACTAATAAAATTCCTTGACTTGCGGCTAAATTGATTCTATCACCAAATCTAGTAGTTATTTTTTCCTTGACTTCCGGTGTGAGTGTCGGTGTGAGTGTTACCATTTGTATTCCCAAATAAGGATGATCAACTCTACCTTTAGCAATTAATTCTTCGGCAATTTTTTGGACTGTATTTATAGGAATGGCAAATCCTAAACCCTGAGCGCCTTGAATAATTGCTGTATTCATGCCAATAACTTCACCACGGGCATTTAATAATGGTCCACCGGAGTTTCCGGGGTTAATTGCTGCGTCTGTTTGTAAATAATCAACGCGCTTATCACTCGCACCAATATCACTACTAGAACGATCTGTAGCGCTGATAATTCCAGAGGTGACAGTATTATTTAAACCCAAAGGATTACCAATAGCAATCACAGCTTCTCCTGGTTGTAAGGTGTCAGATTTACCTAGGGCTAGGGTGGGTAATTTATTCGCATCAATTTGAATAACCGCCACATCCGTGACTGCATCCTCTCCTAATACTTTACCTTTAAAAGTTCGGCCATCTTTAAGAGTAACTGTAACTAAATCAGCACCGTCTACAACATGAGAATTGGTGAGAATTTGTCCAGATGAATTAATTATAAACCCAGAACCGCTGCCTCTTTCTACTCTTGATCTGGGTTGTGATGGAATTACATTACCAAAAAAGCCGCGAAAAAAGGGATCAGAAAATTCGTCAGGAACTTGAGTAGTGACGGTTCTAGTTGAATCAATGCGAACTACAGCATTACCAGTTTTTTGGACTACTTTAACGACAAAGTTAGGATCTCCAGAGGAGGAAAAGATCGGAGGAGGAGCAATTTCTGGTTTGGGTACGGTGGTTTTTTCCCCTTGGTCGTTACTGGTTTCTACGGATGTGGTTTTCTTCAAACTGTTGCAACCTCCCAGCATGAAAACGATTACACCACAGGCTGCAATCCATTTTTTTCCCTTATTTGCCAATTTTTGCCCTAAAAACCTGGTATTAATATTTTTAGCTGATTTATGATTATTGATTCTCATCATCTTTCTTTTCAAAAAATATTGAAGGTAAATTGTAGCTAAGTTTATCAGATTATCATAATTCGTCCCTGACTTTGTGGACGCTACTAAGCAAGGGGGTCGCACCCCAACAAATTCCTTCGGGGAAAGGCACTTTTGGTACAATCCCAAAAATAATTGTGTCTAAAACACTTGCCATTATTCCATAGATATGTTGTAATATGTTAAGAATTAAAATAAAATAAACGAACGAAATATAATATGCAGCCATCGAGCCGCAAAGATAACCATGGTTAACTATCTTTCACACAAAACATTTATTCCACAACTAAATTTGAAAAATTCCCATCCATCCCCAAAAAAAATTTAAATTTGAAAAATCCCTGTCAATCTTCTCTAACTGCGTTATGATAACTATCACAGGACTAAAAACCTTGTAGACCGCAAATCGTCACTACTATTTGCCTAATTGGCCTTTAGTGGTAGTAATTACCGTACAAAACCGAAACCGAAACCGAATTCTCTAGCAATTTACTATCATTAGTTATGGTACACTGGAAAAGTTAGAACTAGCTAGCTATATGCCACCAACCATAATTGCTCCACGCACAGGTAATAATTGCTAACGGAAAGCTGTTTTAATCAAGCATTTACACACAAAAATCTGAAATACACCGAGGTTATGATTCAGCAAGTAATTCACCCCATGGTGAAATTGCAACGTAACGTGCAATCACTGGTAGAATCCAATATTATCAAACCCCATGATAGAATTTGGAAGATTGCCTTACTCTATGGCGATGAGTGGCAACATTGGAAACAAGAGTTGTTAGACTTTGGATTTAGCACCCAAGATCCAATTAGCGATTTATTGGCGGTAGAAACATGGGACGACGAATAAACATTTATTGTATACCAGCTATTTCTCTGTAATAGATTCAGGCGCAAATACTCCTACCTGTAGCATAGCAATGGGCTTGCGTCCCATTGTCCTTGCTTTAATGGTGGGTGAAATTAGCCACAATTCTATTATAGATTTAGCACAATAAAAATAGACATTTCAGTATCCTAACATACTCAGCCATCTTGATGAAGGCAGATAAATTATGGTTCAAGCCTTACCGAAAGCCAAATTAGTAACCTTTGAGGAGTTTATTAAATGGAAACCAGAAGGCGGATTTTATGAACTGCATGATGGGGAAATTATCGAGATGAACCCACCATTAGGAAAACACGAAAGCAGAACAGGGTTTTTGTCCAGAAAACTGACAGTTGAGTTTGACCGATTAAATCTTCCCTATTTTATTCCTAAACAGGCACTAGTTAAACCACCAACAACGAAATCAGTCTATTGTCCAGATGTTTTGTTGATAGATTCCACTAACTTAGTTAATGAACCGTTATGGGAGAAAGAGTCAACTGTTATCCAGAGTGATTCCGTACCATTACTTATTGAAGTTGTCAGCACAAATTGGCGAGTTGATTACTATAGAAAATATAGTGATTATGAAGAAATGGGAATTAAAGAATACTGGATTGTTGATTATCAACCTTTTGGCGCTTCTAAATTCGTTGGTGAACCAAAAGAGCCGACTGTATCAGTTTGTTCTTTAATCGGTGATGAATATCAAATAAAGCAGTTTAGAGACAATGATCAAATAATTTCACAAGTTTTCCCTAAATTGAACCTCATCGCTAACCAAATTCTTCTATCTGCTGACTGATTTTAATGCCTGAGCTAACTCTTGTGCGGTATGATAACGACGCGCGGGTAAAGGTTCGGTAACGCATTCAATGACCTGTCTTAACTGATTAGTAATGGCGGGTATACCCTTAACATCAAAGCGAAAATTTCGCCCCTGTTGACGATAGAATTTTAAAGGATTTTCCCCAGTTAATAAGAAAATTAGCGTTGGACCAATAGCATATAAATCAGATTGGGTAAGTGGTTGTCCGCGTTCCTGTTCAGGAGCGCAATAACCCTCAGCGCCGATTCTTGTCCCTGGTTTTGTACCAATTTCCTTGACAGCCCCAAAATCTAAAACCACAATACTATTATTACTACCCCGCACCATCAAATTAGCTGGTTTAATGTCCCGGTGAATTAGTGGCGGTTCTTGGCTATGAAGATAATTTAGAATATCACAAGTTTGTACCATCCAGGCGATCGCTTGTGGAGGTGTGACAGGTCCTGTTAACAAAATCCGTTTTTCTAGATCTTGTCCGTGAATTAATTCCATGGCCAGGTATTTTTTACCATCTTCCACAAAGAAATCATAATACTTAGGAATTCCCTCATGATTAAGGTATTTGAGAATACTTGCCTCTCTCTCAAATAACTCTCGGGCTTTGGGAATTTTTGCCATATCAGCATTCATTTGTTTTAATACCAGCAATTGTGGTACATTAGTAGTATGACCTGTAGCATCCCAAGCTAAATAGGTAGTACCCATGCCACCTTTACCCAAGGTGCGTATTACTTGATAATAGCGAATAGTCTTTTGTACGAAAATGGGTTGGCCACAATGAACACAAAATATATTTCCCGGATCATTTCCTTCATGGGTACAACGAGAAGCAGAAGATACAGGTTTTATCACCTGATTAATTTCCCCAGCCAGGGAGGATAAAGGGGGAGTAATTACGGGAGATAATTTCTGAATTTGCACCTGGATTAAAGGTCCACCTATCGCCAATTGCAGGAGAGAATTATCTGTGAGTATAGACTTGGTAATTAAACTACCATTAAGGAAAGTGCCATTAGTACCTTGACTAATGATTTCCCAATTGTATCCCTGGGGATTAGTAGTATGTCTTAGTTCTAAATGATATCTAGAAACAGAATTATCACTCAAGACAATGTGATTATCTACCGCTCGACCAATGCGAATGACGGTAGAATCTTGAAAGTGCCACTGCTGGAGCGGTGTTTTTGTGATTTTTTCTAATAGAGTCAAAGTAATCACAATACAACCTAAAACCTCAGAACAAAAAACTAACAAAAAACTAAATTGATGACAAAGCGGGTTGAGATGGGGAGACTTTTACTCGTACAAGTATAGCCGTAATGTTATCATGACCATTATATTCATTGCCCAACTCAATTAAATTTTGAATACCCATTTCTAAGTCACTATCATAACTCAATAAAGGTTGAAGATGAGTTTGCCAGTGAGTTTCTAAGCATTCATTATCTGATAAACCATCTGATACCAACAGCAGAAGCATATCCTCATGAATATCAAAAACAGATACATCGGGATCGAGGTAATTTTGATCACGCGGACCAAGAGCCTGGGTGAGTTGGTAGGCATCGGCGCGGCCATAAGCTATAGTTGGTTCTACACCCCTGGAAATTTCCCGTTGACCGACTTCATGATCTATAGTTAGTTGTACTAGTCCTTCCCTGGGAGTTAGGCAATAAAGACGACTATCTCCCACATGAGCGATCGCTGCTTGCTGATCCTGAAGTAACAACATTACCAAAGTAGTACCCATGCGCCCCATTCCCGAACGGGCTTGTTGTTGATTCAGGTCGTAAATGGCTTGGTTAGCTAAATAAACCGCCTCTTTAATACTTTCCTGATTAGGTAATTCCCCGCTAGTCCAGGTTTGTTGAAAGTATTTACGGATAGTATTCACAGCCAATTTACTGGCCACTTCACCTCCGGCATGACCACCCATACCATCACAGAGAATATACAAACCCCTCTTTGTGAGACTAGCACCCTCTGGTAATTCTTGTTTGTGAACTTTGCTATCAATAGCAAAATAGTCTTCATTATGATTTCGTTGACGACCAGTATCAGTATATGCCGCATATTCCCAACTAACTAACGGAGGGGATAGCGGTATATTTGTCATCTGATCACTGACAATTCTGTCCTCCGTTTCATGGTCTAAGTCTAATTGCAAGATAGTCAGGGAAGAATCCGGGTTTTCTCCAGACGATACTTCCACCGTATCCGTGGATATTTCTGACATAGACAACAGAGAACAAGTATTTTCCAATTGTGTCAGAGTTTGCATCTGCTCAGACTCAATATCCCTTAACCGTATATCCGCGTCACCAAAATAATTTATATCTAATACCACATTATCATGGGTATCAATGCGGATTTTATCAGTTAGGGAAGTGCCACAATTTTGACAGAATTTATTATGATCAGAGTTGGGAAATGTACACTGGGGGCAAATCAGCATCATAGAAGTTCCTTGATTTTCCTTTTTCAGGAATCAATTGGCATTGATTATATATAAGATAATACTGGTATTTTACCTAAGGGCAAAATTCACAAAAGCTTGATTCCTAGATTGAGTTAAGGTAGGTTCACTACGTGAACTATAGGCAAAACCCAACCTATCAAAAAATAGCGAAAGTATTGAGTACTACAGTAGATTAACTTACTTTTCCGGTGCATAATTGAGCCTAGTTAATTCTGTGGGAGTAAGTTCTCGCCATTGTCCTGGTGCTAAATCATGTAATTGAATATTAGCAATACTCACCCGAATCAATCGCAAAGTTGGAAAACCCACAGCGGCCGTCATACGACGAACTTGGCGGTTTTTGCCTTCAGTGAGGGTCATTTCCAGCCAAGCAGTGGGAACACTTTTACGAAATCTAATGGGGGGAGTGCGTTGTGTCACCGATGGTTCTTCTAACAATAACCTAACTTGGGCGGGGGCAGTGCGATAATCTTGAATTTTCACTCCAGTTTGTAACTGATTAATGGCATCTAGGGTAGGAACGCGTTCCACCTGCGCCCAATAGGTACGTTGATGACCAAAGCGGGGATGAGCGAGACGATGCTGTAACTGTCCATCATTTGTTAACAACAGTAGTCCTTCACTATCCCAGTCCAAACGCCCCACAGGATAAACGTCGGGAACATCTATATACTGTTTGAGAGTGATATGTTGAGGACTTTCTTGAGTAAATTGGCTCAGGACTCCATAGGGCTTGTGAAAAATGATATAGCAATTATTCATAAAATATAGGAGTCAGGAGTCAGAAACAAGAAGAAAGAAGAAATCAGAGTTAATAAAAATCAATTATGCCAATTACTAAAATCAGCCGTAGATCCTTTTTATTTCTTAGTGGAGCAACCCTAGCACAGGGATTAACAATCACATTACCCAGTTACGGCCAAGCTGTACAGGTCAACAAAAGTCAAATTAATGGTATCCCTTTTTATCAGACCATAGTTGACCTCACAGACCCAAAAAACTTAATCACAATGGGTTTAGCCAAAAATGCCACCTTTGCTAACACAATTCAAAAAACCAGTGGTGATGAAGAATTTAATAAATTAGTGCTGCGTTATGGGGCTACAGTAGTAGCCAACGGCACATTTTCCGCCAAAAATCCCCAAAAAACAGTTATGGGTAACATGATAGCAGGGGGGAAATTTCTCAAATACCGTCCTTGGGAAAACTTTGGTACTACTTTAGGGTTAGGAATTGGCAACAAACCGGAAATAGTCACAGCCAGAGCAGACGGTAGACCAGAATGGAATAAACATTGGTTTTCCCTAACTGGTGGACCGAGACTATTGCGACAGGGGGAAATTTGGCTCAACCCCAGAATTGAAGGTTTTAAAGATCTCTCTGTGTTGGGTAATAGCACTCGAACAGCCATTGGTTTTACCAAAGACGGTACAAAGCTTATTTTAGCGAACTTTGAAATCGCCCTCTCTTTGCAGGAAGAAGCGGAGGCAATGAAAGCCATAGGTTGTTATGAGGCCATGAATTTAGATGGTGGGGCTTCTAGAGCCTTAGCCACCAAAAATACTATTTTAGTTCCTTCCGGCAGACCTTTAACTAATGTAATTGTCATTTATGATGCCACTAATCCTGCTCCTGCTGATTTACAACAGGCATGGCTGAAATTTCAGAAAGGAGAACGTCCTCCCATACCTGCTTCCTGAATAAGACAGGGGGCTGGAGCTAAGGGTTGGGGGAATAATTACCAACCCTCTTATTAGGCAGTAAGGAGTATAATTTTCTCTCTTTAATTCTTAATTTTTAGCTCCCCACAGGGCTTGACGGCAAATACGACTATAAAGTTACGGTTCACCCCAATTCCTGAAAGTATTAATTCTCATACATTAGTCAATGTGAACGCACATTAATTCATGAGATCACTAGACATAATTTATAAAATTCACTGTTCCCTTAACGGTTCGGTAAACCACCCTTAGGCATATGGCTACCACTAAGTTTATATGATAAAAGCCTAGTTTGGGGTTTAATTCCCAGCAGAGCCTAACCCAATTGATTGCCATTGACAATTAGTTAATGCAATTTTATCAAAAAAGAATTCAGTAGTGTTCTGATGCTCTTTTTTTATATTCCCTCTCATTCATTTAGTAATTTTATACGGAGTAAAAAACCAAAATGGCAAAAGTAGTTGGAATTGATTTAGGTACGACTAACTCCTGTGTGGCAGTAATGGAAGGTGGTAAACCCACTGTTATCGCTAATGCGGAAGGTTTTAGAACAACACCCTCCGTAGTTGCCTTTGCTAAAAATGGTGATAATTTAGTCGGTCAAATCGCTAAACGTCAAGCGGTAATGAACCCCGAAAATACTTTTTATTCTGTAAAACGCTTTATTGGTCGTCGTTATGACGAAATCACTAATGAAGCTACAGAAGTTTCCTATAAGGTTCTTGGTAGCGGTGGTAACGTGAAAGTAGATTCTCCTGGTGCTGGTAAACAATTTGCTCCTGAGGAAATATCTGCCAAGGTTCTCCGCAAATTAGTGGAAGATGCTAGTAAGTACCTGGGGGAAACTGTTACCCAAGCAGTAATTACCGTTCCCGCTTATTTCAACGACTCCCAACGTCAAGCCACCAAGGACGCTGGTAAAATCGCTGGTATTGAAGTATTACGGATTATCAACGAACCTACTGCTGCTTCTCTAGCTTATGGTTTTGATAAGAAGAGCAATGAAACTATCCTCGTATTTGACTTGGGTGGTGGTACTTTTGACGTATCTGTACTGGAAGTTGGTGATGGTGTATTTGAGGTATTATCAACCTCTGGTGATACTCACTTAGGTGGTGACGACTTCGATAAAAAAATTGTTGATTTCTTGGCGGAAAAGTTCAAAAAAGATGAAGGTATTGACCTCCGTAAGGACAAACAAGCTTTACAACGTTTAACAGAAGCGGCAGAAAAAGCTAAAATTGAACTTTCTAGCGTTACCCAAGCGGAAATTAACCTACCATTTATCACCGCTACCCAGGACGGACCAAAGCATTTAGATACAACTCTGACTCGCGCCACTTTTGAAGAACTCTGTTCTGATTTAATTGACCGTTGCCGCATTCCCGTGGAAAATGCTCTCAGAGACGCGAAATTAAATAAAACCAATATTGACGAAGTTGTTCTTGTTGGTGGTTCTACTCGGATTCCTGCTGTTCAGGATGTGGTTAAGCGGGTTTTAGGTAAAGAACCTAACCAAAGCGTTAACCCTGATGAGGTGGTAGCTGTTGGTGCTGCTATTCAAGCCGGAGTTTTAGCAGGTGATGTTACAGGTATCTTATTGTTAGATGTAACACCATTGTCTTTGGGTGTGGAAACCTTGGGCGGTGTCATGACTAAGATTATCCCTCGTAACACTACAATTCCCACCAAAAAATCAGAAGTGTTCTCTACTGCTGTAGACGGACAAACTAATGTGGAAATTCACGTTCTCCAAGGTGAGAGAGAATTTGCTAATGATAACAAGAGTTTAGGTACTTTCCGTTTGGATGGTATTCCTCCTGCTCCCCGTGGTGTTCCCCAAATTGAAGTTACTTTTGATATTGACGCTAACGGTATTCTCAATGTTGCGGCTAAGGATAAGGGTACTGGTAAGGAACAATCTATTAGTATAACAGGTGCTTCTACTCTTGACAAGAATGATGTAGAACGCATGGTGAGAGAAGCTGAGAAAAATGCTTCTTCTGATAAGGAGCGCCGTGAAAAAATTGAACGCAAAAACCAAGCTGATACTTTAGCTTATCAAGCAGAAAAGCAGTTACAAGAATTGGGTGATAAAGTCCCCGCTGCTGATAAGACTAAGGTTGAGGGTTTAGTTAAAGAAGTTCGGGACGCTATAGCCAAGGAAGATGATGCTCAAATCCAGAAATTAACACCAGAACTGCAACAAGCTCTGTTTGCTATTGGTAGTAATATTTACCAACAAGCTGGTGGTGATGCTGGTGCTGCTGGCGCTCAATCCCCCGGTGGTGGTTCTGCTCCCTCTGGTGATGATGTCATTGATGCTGATTTCACCGAAAGTAAGTAGTTTTACCACGGTCAGGGCGAGGCGGCTCTGACTTAATTAATACCCACCAGTAGTAAAACTGAGTGGGTATTTTTTTATGCCAACTAATTTATACTATTAATTTAATTTAAGATAGTTCTTCCTTATCAATTTCATGATAACAAATTTAAAAGCAAATGTCAACCCCTTGATCTTCTTTATTGGCGTTTTTTAGGTTAAAATAAATGACACACTTTAATCAAGTGATTAATCATGACAAAATCTACACCGCAAAGGGTTGTCCGTCGTGGTCGAGAATTTCGGGAAATTCAGTGAACCCAAGAACAAAAAGCTCACAGAAAAGCCAGAAGACAGGCTTTTTCTACCTGAGAAGTAATCAATTGTAAAAATAAACTTTTTCTCCCAACTAATTATTAAAAGTAACAAGGTAGATAAAGATGGCTTACAGTGATTTTAAATTAAGTGAAATTATCCAAAAATTTGAATTGACATTAAATGAAGTATCAGGATTATTTGCAGATGTACCAGAGGAAGAACCTAGTAATTTACTAACAACAATCCTCAAGGAAAATGTTGATTTAGCCGTTTCAATTAATACTGAAAAAGCCCGTTCTGAGATGATAATTAGTCCAATTTTACTCGAAGTAAGAAGAAACTTAAATAATGAAATCAGTTTATTTTCGGGAGTAGATTTTAATGTTGATAATCAACAAGGTTTAAATGGTTTTTGTGATTTCCTAATTAGTCTTTCTAAAGAACAGCTTTTTATTCGCGCACCTATAATTACATTGGTAGAAAGTAAAAATGAAAACTTGAAATTAGGTTTAGCTCAATGTATAGCTGAAATGCTGGCTGCTCAATTGTTTAATCAACAAAAACAAAATGCGATTAAGATTGTTTATGGTGCTGTAACTATCGGTACTATTTGGCAGTTTTTGAAGTTAGAAGATAAAACTATTTCCATTGATTTAACCGAATATTATATCAAGGATGTGAAAAAGATTTTAGGAATTTTAATCAGTGCAATAATATTATCAACTCACAAACAATTCATAAATAACAATCCTGTAAATCCTTAAATCCTGGACATCCTGATTCTGACAAAAAAATCCTTACATCTCACAGACAAAATTTTTTGGCAGATCAAGTTAAACTAAACCAGAAAAATTAGGTAAATAAAATTTTTCTGGCTGGAATTTGTCAAAAATATCAATAATCCGAGTCACATCTGCGAAATGTGAGGTGCAAGCAAAAGCCTCGATGATTTTTAATAGTCGTTTTTTAGGTTAAAATGGACAATACACTTTAATCAGGTGATTAATCATGACAAAATCTACACCGCAAAGGGTTGTCCGTCGTGGTCGAGTATTTCCCGAAATTCAGTGGACCCAAGAACAAAAAGCTCACAGAAAAGCCAGAAGACAAGCTTTTTCTGATCGTTGTTGGGTAATTTTTGAGCGGTTAAAACCGGAAATACTTGATAAATACTATGGTTGGTATATTGCTATTGAACCTGATAGTGGGGATTATTTTATTGATCAGGATCAAGAGGTAGCTAGTAGAATGGCTAGAGAAAAGTATCCTCATGTTATTCATCATATTTATGGCATTAATGAAACGGGAGTTAGTGGCAGCATAAGATAGAGGGTAGATTTGGAGATAAAGGTCAAATTTATTTGGAAATTGATTTAATTGATGGAGATAATTTCAGTTTTCCTGTAGAAACAATGTTAGACACAGGATTTACTGAATATTTAGCCATGAATAAACAAGATTTACAAAGTCTTGATTGGCCTTTTTTAAGACAAAATAAATTAAGAACTGCTCAAGGAGAAACTGATTTTGATGTTTATCATGGTAGGGTGATTATAGATGGTCAAGAGTGGGAAATTCCTGTATTTGCTGGAGATGAAATACAGTAAATTTTACTGGGTTCTCGATGGTTGAAGTTGTTTGTTTTAGTTGCTAATTATGGTGAAGATAGGGTCAGTTTAGAGTTAAATAAATAAATTTTAAAACTATATTTAGTTTACACTTCCAGAAATATTAGATATAGATATCATTCTCAAAAATTAATTTTAGAATTAGTACAAAGAATGCTGGTTTACAAATTCTCAACCTATAGCTGTTAGGAGTTAGAAGTAATGTTTGGATTAACAGAATGGCAAAAAACCCATTAAAAACCATTCCTAAACTGTTAAATAAGGGACTAATTAATAGACATCTCCGACTTCTGGAAGAAGCCGGAGATCTAAGTACAAAAAAACTAACCTGTAATCGTTCCCGTTACAGGAGAACTAGCACTAGCATACTCTTTAATAGGCATTCTACCCGACAAATAAGCTATACGACAGCATCATCAGTTAATTTCCTGCTGTATAATATTTATATATATTTTTCCTGATCAATCTAACAGCTTACTATCACGGCAGACACGGCAGATTTTGTCATAATATAAAGATAGGATTCCCATAACTAATTACGCTTTATCAACATTATAAGGAGTAGAAAAAGCCATTAAAACCAATGAAGCAACAGCTACAGATTGGATAAATCAACAATTGGCAATATTAGGAATTGATCTCAAAAATGGAGAAGAAAATAAAAATTAATGCTAATGTCATTTATAATAGAATAATAGCCTAGTAGTAGAGGTGAAACTATGACCATTGAACAAGCTGTTTTAGAAAACCTGCGAGAGTTACCAACCGATAAACAACAAGAAGTTTTAGATTTTATTCAATTTCTCAAACATAAACTGTCACAAATAAAAGAACAAGTACAGGAAAAACCATTACAGAATAAAGGAGATAGCTTTTGGGAAGGGGTTTTAAGGTTTCGAGAAACAATTGAAAGAGAAGGAATTGAATTTACAGATGAAGATTTTGCTAATTTAAGAGATCGTAGTCCAGGACGCGAGATTGATTTATGACAGTTCGCTTTTTACTAGACTCTAATATTATCTCAGAACCGAGTCGGCCAATTCCCAATACTCAGGTTTGAGATCAATTAAATCGCTATCGTTCAGAAGTAGCAGTAGCAAGTCTTATTGCGAGTATTGCGTTCTGTAATGACTTGATTTTAGTAACAAACAATATGGCAGATTTTCAGGATTTTGAGGATCTGATAATTGAGAATTGGTTTATTACAGTTGATTAAATTGAGGTAAATTACAGCAGTTATCCGTTTATGAAGTACAGATATTAATAATAAAACTCTTGTGGTGCGGGCATCTTGCCCGCACAAGGTGTACCTCACTCAAAGCTACTTGCTGTATGATAGAAAGGGACAATACTTGCCATTGAAATTAGACAGCGATTCCGACTTCTGGAAGAAGCCGGGGATCTAAGTACAAAAAAAACTAACCAGTAATCGTTCCCGTTATAGGAGAACTGGCACTAGCATACTCTTTAATAGGCATTCTACCGGACAAATAAGCTATGCGACCCGCCACAGTTGCTAAATTCATCGCATAAGCCATGGCTGGAGCATTTTCAGCCAAAGCGATCGCACTATTAATTAATAACGCATCTGCCCCCAATTCCATCGCCTCAGCGGCTTGTGAAGGCGCACCAATACCCGCATCTACCACCACTGGTATTTTAGCATTTTCAATAATAATCCGAATATTGGCGGTAGTTTTCAGCCCTTGTCCAGAACCAATGGGTGCGGCTAAAGGCATCACAGTGGCACAACCAACCTCTTCTAACCGCTTTGCTAACATAGGGTCAGCATTAATATAAGGTAATACAGCGAAACCTTCTTTTACCAATTTTTCTGCCGCTTGTAAAGTACCTATAGGATCTGGAAGTAAATATTTAGGATCAGGTATAACTTCTAACTTGACAAAATTATTATCCTCTTGTCCCAATAATTTCGCCATTTCTCGTCCCAAGCGTGCCACCCGAATGGCCTCCTCCGCAGTTTGACAGCCAGCAGTATTAGGTAACATCCAAATTTTACTCCAATCTAGCGCCTCTCCTAAACCTTCATGTCCTGGTGCATTAGTTTGTACCCGTCGCACGGCCACCGTCACAATTTGACAACCACTGTTTTCGACACTTTGCTGCATTTCCCGGATACTGCGATATTTACCAGTTCCCGTCATTAACCGAGAACTAAAGCTTTTACCGGCAATAATTAATGGTGAATCTTGAATATTTAGATCTGATAGTCTGGGCGGCGTAGCAATGTCACAAAATGATTTATTTTGGAGCTTGTTTACACTATTAATATTAGTATTAGCGACAGTAGAATTAACGAGCATTGATGTAGTAGTAGATGACACAGCAGAAAAACGGGAATAGTGGAAATTAGGTAAAAGAGGATCTGTTTTTTGTTCGCAAATCAAATCAGCAATTAATATCGCTGTCACAGGTGCGAGTAAAATTCCATTGCGGTAATGACCAGTAGCCAAAGTTAAATTAGGACAATGACTAGCACCCAAAATAGGTAATTCATCGGAGGTAGCTGGACGAAATCCCCACCAAAGTTCTTGAAGAGGATAATTTTCTAATTGGGGATACAAGCGAATAGCTGATTGTAGTAAACTTTGAATCCCGACCGGGGTATTATCAGCAGTAAATCCCACATCTTCATTAGTTGCACCAATAATGATAGAACGATTGCGTCGGGGGACAATATAAATACCTTCTCCAAATAATACCCTAGTTAGGGGTAATTCATTGAGACAATCCGGGACTCGTAAACTCAACATTTGTCCTTTGCGGGGGCGCACTGATAAAGGTAATAATTGATTTACCCAAGCACCAGCGGTTAAAAGATAATGGTCAGCCCGAAATAAACCTATATTAGTTTGGACACCAATCACTTTTCCCTGTTGTTGAGAAATAGCTTCTACGGTAACTCCGTCTTGAAATATAATACCCTTATACTCCGCCGCAGTCCGTAGAACCTTAATTAAAGCCCGGTTATCAACTTGCCCATCTTCAGGATACCACCAACCACCGACCACATCCTGACCCAAACCTGGTTGATATTGGTTAATAGTATCTTTATTCAACCAGTGGGCGTTTCTATATCCCGTATTTTGTGGTTGTTGATAAACCGGTGCGAGGATACCGCAAGGCCAATAACCTGTATTGTTTACATCCTTTTGTCCAGTTAATTCTGCTAATTTTTCTGTCCAATTTAAGTATAAATCGCGCGATCGCCGACACAAAGACAACATCGGCTCATTAGTAATATTTTCCGCTTCAGGGGCTAACATTCCGGCGGCGGCGTGGCTGGCAGCAGCAGTAAAATCACGCGAAATTACAGTTACATTAGCACCCCGTAATTTCATTTCAAGACCGCAAGCCAACCCGATAATACCACCACCAATAATTAAAACATCATTAGTCATTAGTCATTAGTCATTAGTCTAGTAAATAACTAATAACTCATAAAGGCTAACAAAGGGAGTAGAATTTAGGTCATTGGTCATTAGTTATTTGATTTTGACCGTTGACCATTGACCATTGATTTTTAACTTAATTTATCTCTAGTTACCACAAAGCTCGAATTGGTTGTTTGTCCTGATTAACATTACTACTAGAATTTGATAGCCCGCGTGGTGTAGCCATGTCACTATCTGTACTTGCCGTTTCCTTGGTAGAATCAGAACCTTGGTCACTAGTGCTTGTTTCTTGTGTAGTGTTAGAAGAATTACCTGAATTTTCAGTAGAAACATTACCTTGAGCTACATTAGTGCGGCGGCTTTCACTGTTAGAATCATTGCTTTTAATCGTTTCCGACTCATTGCTAGGATTATTTTCCGCATCATTACCTCCACCTGCACTATTAACATTAATATTAGCTGGGAGAACACTGGATGCTCTGCGTCCTTGTGGAACATTAGCACTTTGTTGTCCGCCCATAGGAAAGTTAATTCCCAGCAGCGTACCTAGCAAAATTGCTACGCCGCCAGCCATCAAAATTAAGGGTGTCCATCTACCCATCTTGTTTGTCTCCTTTTTAACCTTTTGGTGTCCAAACTATTGAAGAACCTTGACCCCAAAAACCGTGAAATTTAGTCACTTTAACAGTAGCTAAAACCTGAGTTTGATCAATCAAACCCAAATTACTTGTAGGAGAATGGGGAAGAAGGGAACGCAGAAGAATGCTCAGACCAATTTACTGCGGACACTTCGCCTTCTACCTTAACCGCACAAGTACCATAAGTGCCAATTCCTTTCCTCATATTTAACAGGATTTTGGGGATCATTTCCTTTGCTTGTCTTCAGGATGAAAACAGCTTAGAATTGAATTATTAACAACCGTCGGTACAGCGGACGAGCCGAGTCATGGTTTTTGCTAAAGGTTTTCCAGGGGAAGAATAAGTACTGAATGGTTTTAGGGTTTCCTGCATGGGTAACATGAGTTAAATCCCCAAGGGGATAGTGGCGAAGCTTTGAGACTGGAAGTAGGAAGAAAATATGAAGCTTCGCTACACTTCCTCAGAGCAATTGTTAGCATTTTTGTATGGCCTGATGAAACTACCAAAATAGCTTTTTGTTGTTTATTGGCGTGCAGCCAAGTTATCTCTCAGGTGTCAGTGTTGAATCAAAGGTTCAACAATTTTTATGACCAAAACTCCCTCAAATCAACTTTGGCTCTATGACACTACTCTCCGGGACGGGACCCAACGGGAAGGACTTTCAGTGTCCATAGAAGATAAGTTACGCATTGCTCACCGACTCGATCAATTAGGGATTCCTTTTATTGAAGGTGGTTGGCCAGGCGCAAATCCTAAAGATGTCGAGTTTTTCTGGCAACTTCAGGAAAATCCCCTCAAACAAGCGGAAGTTGTTCCCTTTTGCTCTACCCGTCGTCCTCATACCAAACCCCCAGATGAACCCATGCTGCAAGCGATTTTGGCGGCAGGTACTCGCTGGGTGACTATTTTCGGTAAATCCTGGGATTTGCACGTTACAGCCGGACTCAAGACCAGTCTAGAAGAAAATTTAGCCATGATTGGTGACACAATTGAGTATCTGTGTTCTCAAGGACGACGGGTAATTTACGATGCTGAACATTGGTTTGATGGTTATAAGCAAAATCCTGATTATGCTTTACAAACCTTGACAACGGCCATGACCGCCGGTGCGGAATGGTTGGTTTTATGCGATACCAATGGTGGGACTTTACCTCATGAAGTTACACAAATTGTTCAGGATGTTAATTGTCATTTATCAATGGCCAATGGTCAATGGTCAACAACTCCGCAAATAGGAATACATACTCATAATGATTCAGAAATGGCGGTAGCTAATGCTCTAGCAGCAGTTATGGCGGGTGCAACAATGGTACAAGGGACAATCAACGGTTATGGAGAACGCTGCGGTAATGCTAATCTGTGTTCTCTGATTCCTAATTTACAGCTAAAGCTGGGTTATAGTTGTATCGCCCAACACCAGCTACATCAACTGACAGCGGCCAGTCGTTTTGTCAGTGAAGTTGTCAATCTCGCTCCTGATGAACACGCACCTTTTGTAGGGCGTTCCGCTTTTGCCCATAAAGGCGGTATTCATGTATCAGCGGTAGAACGCAACCCTTTAACCTATGAACATATTCAACCAGAACAAGTCGGAAATACGCGCCGCATTGTCATTTCCGAACAGTCTGGACTAAGTAATGTTTTGGCTAAAGCCCGGACTTTTGGTATTGAGTTAGACAAGGATCATCCCCAAGCTAGACAAATTCTCCAGAGAATGAAAGAATTGGAAAATGTCGGCTATCAATTTGAGGCGGCAGAGGCGAGTTTTGCCCTGTTGATGTATGATGCTTTAGGTCTGCGTCAACAGTTTTTTGAAATCAATGGTTTTCAAGTCCATTGTGATTTAATTCAGGGGAAAGAAACAACCCATTCTTTAGCAACTATTAAAGTAACTGTCAATGGTGAAAATATTCTGGAAGCTGCGGAAGGTACTGGACCTGTAGCGGCTTTGGATGCCGCTTTGCGTAAGGCTTTGGTTAACTTTTATCCGCAAATTGCCACCTTTGAGTTAACAGATTATAAAGTTAGAATTTTGAATGGAAATACCGGAACTGCGGCGAAAACTCGTGTCTTAGTTGAATCTCGGAATATTCAACAACGCTGGACAACTGTTGCCGTTTCTAAGAATATCTTAGCTGCTTCCTATCAAGCAGTGGTTGAAGGTTTGGAATATGGTTTATTATTACATTTCCAAGCAGAAAACTATGCTTGAAAGTTGAGCCATAAATGGGTAAATATAGCAGTATAGCAGTGGGTTGTGAACGGATTTTTTTGAACTAACCTACACTGGACAGAGGACGCAGAAGTAGAGAAAAGGATCGCTATATGTCCCGGACTTCTTGAAAAAGTCCGGGATATGTATAATTATGTATGTAGAATTAATGTAATAGCCGCTTTCACTCGGTGACGGGGAGAGGGGAAGAGGGGGAGAGGGGGAGACAAGAAGAGGAATTATGCTCTATCTATTCCCTTTAGGACTCTTTAGAACTATATTAATTAGGTAGCTAGTAATCTGTTACAGAATCGGTCTGTAATTTAAGGCTACATACATAAAATAGCTGTTTTTAATTATATAACCTATGCCAGCAAATTCCTGGCCTGAAAACAATACTGATCACGGAAACTCTGATCCCCTTGACCTGATCTTACCTGACCTCTCAGAAAATAAAGAATCAGAATACCTACAACCAAGACGATTTAAAGCCCGTAGAGGCAAAGCTGCTTTAGTTTTAACTATAGTCTGGAGTGGGACTATTACCCTACATCTAGTTTCTTGGGGTTCGATATTTATCCTGGGACTGACAACAATACTGGGAATTCATGCCTTGGGGATTATTTTTACCAAACCCCGCGACCATTCCCCAAAGATAGAGGCAGATTTGCCTTTTGTGTCTGTGTTAGTGGCTGCTAAAAATGAAGAAGCAGTAATTGGCAGATTAGTTAGGAATCTGTGTAATTTGGAATACGGCAATGGTCAATATGAAGTCTGGATTATTGATGATAATAGTACAGATAATACACCCCAATTATTAGCAGAACTCAAGCAGGAATATCAACAACTGAATGTATTTAGGCGTTCCCCCCAAGCTAGTGGCGGAAAATCGGGAGCATTGAATCAAGTATTGCAACTGATAAAGGGAGACATTATTGCTGTATTTGATGCTGATGCCCAAGTGACACCAGATATGCTATCACAAGTAGTTCCTTTGTTTCAAAAAGAACAGGTAGGGGCTGTACAAATGCGAAAAGCGATCGCCAATGCTCCAGAAAATTTTTGGACTAAGGGACAAATGGCGGAAATGTTCTTGGATATCTGGTTTCAACAACAGCGGACTGCTATTGGTGGTATTGGTGAACTCCGAGGTAATGGTCAATTTGTCCGTCGTCAAGCCCTAGTAAGTTGCGGTGGTTGGAATGAGGAAACTATCACCGATGATCTTGATTTAACTATCCGCTTACATTTAGATAAGTGGGATATTGAATGTGTTTTTCATCCCCCAGTGGAGGAAGAAGGTGTTACCAATGCTACAGCCCTTTGGCATCAACGTAACCGCTGGGCGGAAGGTGGTTATCAACGTTATTTAGACTACTGGGATCTGATCCTCAAAAACCGTATGGGGACAAAGAAAACCTGGGATTTGTTGATCTTTATGGTGACAATGTATATCTTGCCAACGGCGGCAATACCAGATATATTAATGGCGATCGCTCGTCATCGTCCACCTATGTTAAGTTCTGTAACTGGGTTATCTCTAGGGATGTCAGTTATAGGTATGTTTGCGGGTTTAAAGCACATCCATAAGGCTACCCCAAGGCTATCAGAACAGCTTAAACCATCTACCCATTTAGTGTTACTTTTACAAACCCTTCGCGGCAGTTTATATATGTTGCATTGGTTAGTAGTCATGAGTAGCACCACAGCGCGAATGTCGTTCCGACCAAAACGTTTAAAATGGGTAAAAACTGTCCATAAAGGTGTGGAAAAATCAATTTTGTAATTAGGTAATATAGCAATTCCCATTCAAGTTAGGTACAAGAATCAGAATTAAACGCAGATAAACGCGGATAAACGCAGATAATTTTGTACTTCATTAGACTAGGATTCGCTATCAGGTTAATACTCCCCGGTCTCAGGACACGGGGATTCTTGGTTAAAATAGTTAAACAAGCTGATTATCTTCAAGCGGGAACTACAAAATTTTCACTCCCAGCTAAATCAAAAGCCGCGTGAATAACTTGTAAAGCTTTCACACCTTCATCAATACCTACAACACAACTAATTTTAATTTCTGAGGTAGCAATCATTTGAATGTTGATTTGATTTTGCGCTAAAGCTGTAAACATTTTCGCGGCAATTCCTGGTTGTCCTACCATACCAGAACCAACAATACTAACCTTAGCGATCGCACTATCTAATATTACCTCACCCCAATCAAATTCCGCTGCGACTTGTGTAAGTTTTTCTTGAGCGATTTCTGCATCTATTTTAGCCACAGTAAACGCGATATCCCGACGGGGAACACCGTCTACCACCCGACAACGTTGGGATTGAATAATCATATCCACACTGATGTTATATTCTGCCAAAAATCCGAACAATTTAGCGGCCATACCTGGACGGTCTGGTAATTGACGAATAGCAATCCGGGCTTGATTCCTATCTAAAGCGACACCACGCACAGCGGGGGCTTTAGAGCTAGGATAGGCCAGGGAAGTAGAGGAAGAATTGATTTCAAATGTATCACACAGAGCAACTATAGCGCGATCGCAATCTACAGCATCAACTACACAACTCACCTTGACCTCACTGGTAGAAATCATCTGAATATTCACACCAGCGGCCGCCAAAGTTTTAAACATTTGCGCTGCTACCCCTGGTCTACCAATCATCCCCGCGCCGACAATACTAATTTTTGCAGTATCTTTTTCTACTAAAACCTCCGCCTCATCGGAACTAGGATTGTTTCTCAATGCCGGAGCTATAGCTGATGATACCGCCTCCGCTCGTTTTAATATTGATGTATTTACTGTAAAAGCAATGTCGTTACTATTACCTTCATGAATAGATTGAATAATCAAATCCACATCCACATTTTGCTGGGAAATTTCGCCAAATAACCGGGCTGCTACCCCAGGTTGGTCAGGAACGCGCAATAAAGCCACCTTAGCCTGTTGCATATCAAATTCTATAGCGTCTACAGGGCGAGCTAATTCTAAGTTAATTAACGCCCGATTTCGTCTTAGGGGCGTTGTCACCCAAGTTCCCGGTTGATCTGTCCAACTTGAACGTACCACCAAGGGAACGCCATAATTACGGGCAATTTCCACAGCCCTGGGATGTAATACTTTCGCCCCTAAACTTGCCAATTCCAGCATTTCATCACTGCTGATTTCTGTCAATAATTGGGCTTGGGGGACAATGCGGGGATCTGTAGTTAAAATCCCTGGTACATCTGTATAAATTTCACAAAAATCTGCGCCAATGGCTGCGGCTAAAGCGACTGCGGAAGTATCAGAACCACCACGCCCTAAAGTAGTAATTTCTAATTCTTCTGTGTTGCTAATCCCTTGAAATCCAGCAACCACAACAACTTTACCGTCATTAATCTGCCGCATTAAGCGTTCTGTTTCAATATGTAAAATGCGAGCGCGGGAATGTTCAGCTTCAGTAACAATGCCTACCTGAGCGCCAGTCATAGAAATCGCTGGTTGTCCAATTTCCTGTAATGCCATACTCAATAAGGCAATAGTAACTTGCTCTCCTGTAGAAAGTAGCATATCCATTTCCCGACGGTTAGGGGTTTTAGAGATATCATTAGCTAGTTTAACTAATCCATCGGTAGTTTTCCCCATGGCTGAAACCACTACTACTACAGAATTTCCAGCTTTGACAGTTTTTTCAACTCTACTCGCAACCGCTTGAATACGTTCCACTGAACCAACAGATGTACCACCGTATTTTTGAACTATTAGTGCCATAATCAGTATTTGATGTATTTATTTTAGTTTTATTGGTGAATAAGGCAGAGAAACATTAAAAAAAATATTTTAATTTAACGCTGGCGCTGGATTGAAAAAACTAGCTAAAATGGAAATTTCATGATCAAAGCGGTTTGATTGTTAGTGCTTATTACATGAATTAACCCGTTTAAACGTTGCACCATGGTTTTTATTAATGTCAATTCTAAACCAGTATTTTGTGCTTGCCAAGGGGAATGTTTCGGAATACGGTAAAATGGCTCAAAGACTTGTGATAGTTGAGATTCGGGAATCTCAACACCAGACATATTCACTTTTAATTCTATCCTGTCTGCATTTAAATGAGCCGTAACCGTAATTGATTTATTCTGGGGAGTGCATTGACAAGCTTGATTGAGTATTAAAGTAATAATTTTCTCTAAATCGTGGATATCTGTAGATAAAGCCGGAATTTCTGCTGATATATCAAGGTATAAATATTGTTGTTGACAATTCGTAACATCTCGGAAAGGTTGAATAATGGGAGGTAACCAATTCAGAAGATTAATAGTCATGAACGTGGGGGGTTGAGGATTGATTTTAAAATATGCAAGGGTGAGAATATCCTCAAGTAATTTATTTTCTCGTTCACATTCATTATAGAGAATTTGTAATAGGTGACTTACTATTTCTGTATTTAAATTATTTGCGGGTGTGATCAGACTTTCCAAGGTTTGAACCGCCAGATTAATATTAGTAATTGGTGTGCGTAATTCTTGAGAAATCTGTTTGATAAATTGGTATTTTTGACATTCTTGATTTTCTATTTCCTTGATATAGGATTTGGTTTTTGCGAGTAGTTGAGATTGACGAATTACGATGGCACATTTATTAGCTATTTGTTGTAAAAATGATATTTCTAATGGTGTAAATAGTGTTTCTGATGCTTTAATTATCCAAATATTGCCGAAAATTTCTTGATGATTAAAAATCGGACAAGCTAATTGACTGACAATCTCTAAAATAGAGTTATATGTGGGGACGATTTCCAGAGATTGCCAGATTTGTTTTTTTAATAAAGACTGATATATTTGGGTAAAATCGGCAATTTCTCGGGTTAATCCTTGATAAATAGGCAAAATGGAACTATATTCATAAGTAATGATAGTGGCAGTGAGACAAGGATTATAAAATTCAATTTGACAACAATTAAGTTGTAATAAATCAACTAATTTTTGAGTAATTATTGTGAATAACTTATCATCATCTAAACCATCCCGAATTGCTTCAGTTAGATACTGTAGTAATTCTTGAAATCTTTGAATTTGCTGTAACTGTTGAGTAGATTCCTGTTTTTCTAAATCTGGTGTATCTATATCCAGTTGCATAGATACTTCCGATAGCCTGGGTGGGGTAGCCATGGCATATATCGGTGGAGATGGTAATTGTGTCCATTCAGGAATGGATTCAACTCTATTTATATTCATGCAACAGTCTAGAAAGTAGATAATGGATAATGGATAATTGGGGAAGAAGCAAGGACCAAAACTGACTTGAATATAAGTGAGTATACCAAATATTGTGTATTGCTGATAACAACCATTGTGACAGTTTGTGAACAGGTACTTTACCCGTGGGTTGCAGATAAACTAAAAATTTTATTTTTAGCATTGCTGATAGCCTGGGTGACGAAGCCATATTAAAATATGGAATGGTAAAGGTAAATAAAACTTTTGCAAAATTGATGCTTTGCGTCTTGACGTGAGATATATCCATATATATTTATTTGATCATCAGCAAAGACAAATTGCGATCTTGTTTCCTGTTCTCTATTACCTGCTGTAAGAGTGCTATATGACTAACAATTCAGATTTTCGCGTTGAAAGAGACTCAATGGGCGATCGCCAAATTGCCAATAACGTTTATTATGGTATTCAAACCCAAAGAGCGATCGAAAATTTCCCCATTAGCGGTATTAAACCTTTACCAACTTATATAGATGCTTGCATATATATTAAAAAAGCTACAGCTATTGTCAACTCAGAATTAAATTGTATCCCGGCAAATATCAGCAAAGCGATCATACAAGCCAGTGATGAAATTTTAGCAGGGAAATTACGAGATCAGTTTGTGGTTGATGTTTATCAAGCTGGTGCGGGAACTTCACACCACATGAATATTAATGAAGTGATCGCAAATCGGTCTTTAGAAATTCTGGGTGATCAAAAGGGTAATTATAAACTAGTTAGCCCCAACGATCATGTCAACTATGGACAGTCCACTAATGATGTTATTCCTACTGCGATTCGTATTGGTGGCTTATTGGCGCTTTCTCGCAGATTACAGCCAGCTTTAGAACAGGCAGTTTTGGCATTAGAAGCAAAAGCGGCAGAATTTGAAAATATCATCAAATCTGGGAGAACCCACCTGCAAGACGCTGTACCAGTGCGGTTAGGTGATAATTTCCGGGCTTGGGCTTATATCCTCTCAGAACACCAAAACCGGCTTTATATTGCTTCTTCTGACTTAATGGTATTGGGTTTAGGAGGAAGTGCTGCGGGAACGGGAATGAATACCCACCCGGAATATCGTCAAAAAGTTGTAGATGTCTTGAGTCAATTATTGGAATTTCCCCTAGAACCAGCACCACATTTAATGGCTGCAATGCAAAGTATGGGGGCTTTTGTCAATGTTTCCGGGGCTTTACGGAATTTAGCCCAGGATTTAGTGAAAATATCTCACGATTTGCGGTTAATGGATTCAGGACCCAAAACCGGATTTAAAGAAATCCAACTTCCTCCAGTACAACCCGGTTCTTCGATTATGCCGGGAAAATATAATCCAGTTATGGCAGAAATGACATCAATGGTATGTTTTCAGGTCATGGGATATGATAATGCGATCGCTTTTGCCGCCCAAGCGGGACAATTAGAATTAAATGTGATGATGCCTCTGATTGCCTATAATTTAATTCACAGTATTGAGATATTAGGTAATACGATTTCTGCTTTAACTACCAACTGTATTCAAGGAATTACTGCTAACAAAGAAAGATGTTTAGTTTATGCTGAAGGTAGTTTAGCATTAGTCACGTCCTTAAATCCCCATATTGGTTATTTGAATGCTGCGGCTGTAGCCAAAGAATCTTTAGAAACTGGTAAATCTCTACGACAAATAGTTTTAGAAAAAGGGTTAATGACCGAGGAACAATTAGCCACTGTATTAGATTTAGAAAAAATGAGTGCCATCGTTCCATTATAATCATAGCGGGCATCTTGCCCAGTTTAATTATACTTAAATGAATGAAGTACAGCTTATTGCTAAACCCTGGTACTAATTTTATTTATTCCTTTTGATCTGCATTTATTTTCTATGCAAATAAATCGTCTAATTTTCAGGTTTATATATCATTTACAATCATCCTTTGTGGTGTCTTTTGACCAGTTATGAATTACGAATTATCGCGGATGAATGGGATTCAATCACCAATTATTCCCGTTATTGGAGAATTAATTACAAACTCTCCCGGAACAATTTCCCTGGGTCAAGGTGTGGTTCACTATCAGCCTCCAGAAACCGCGATGTCACTATTACCAAAGTTTCTTTCTGAACCGAAAAATCATCTTTATCAAGCTGTGGTTGGTATTCCTGAATTATTAACAGCGTTAGCAGCAAAATTATCAATATTTAATGGTATTGATATTAATGAAAAAAATGCTATTGTGGTGACTGCTGGTAGCAATATGGGGTTTATAAATGCTATTCTAGCAATTACTTCTCCTGGTGATGAAATTATTTTAAATACTCCTTACTATTTTAATCATGAAATGGCGATTAAAATGGCAGGTTGTCATCCAATATTAGTCCCAACTGATACAGATTATCGCCTAATTCCCCCAGCTATAGCCGCTGCAATTACAGAGAAAACCCGTGCTGTGGTGACGGTTTCTCCTAATAATCCAACGGGTGTAGTTTATTCAGAAACGGCTTTACTTCAAGTTAATCAAATTTGTCGAGAAAAAGGAATTTATCATATTAGTGATGAGGCTTATGAATATTTTACATACAATGGTGTAAAACATTTTTCTCCTGGGGCATTTTTAAACAGTAATCGCCATACAATTTCTCTTTTTAGTTTATCAAAAGCCTATGGTTTTGCTAGTTGGAGAATTGGTTATATGGTTATTCCCCAACATTTATTAACCGCTGTAAAAAAGGTTCAAGATACTATTTTAATTTGTCCACCGGTGGTTTCTCAATATGCAGCTTTAGGCGCGTTACAAGCTAAAGATAATTATTTAAAAGATAATATTAACGCCATTGCCCAAGTGAGAGAAATAGTAATTAATGAACTCCATAATTTAGCTGGTTTATGTACGATTACACCAGCCAATGGCGCATTTTACTTTTTATTAAAAGTGCATACCAAAATGAATGATTTGGAATTGGTGAAAAAACTGATTCAAGAATATAAAATAGCGGTGATTCCCGGAACTACTTTTGGTATAGAACAGGGTTGTTATTTGCGGGTTGCTTATGGTGCATTACCAGCAGATACAGCAAAATCAGGTATAGAAAGATTAGTCAAAGGACTGCAAACTGTTGTATCATCATAACCGCAGCTAGAAAATTCATACTCCCTAATATTATTTTCTCCCATGAGTCAAATAGTTTGGATAGCAAGACACGCTAACCGTCTTGATTTCGTAAATCCAGATTGGTTTTTAACCGCCGAAAGACGGTATGATCCGCCCTTATCCGATGATGGTATGATACAAGCACAGCAATTAGCAAAACGACTGAAAGGGAAAAAAATCGCTCACATTTTCGCTTCTCCGTTTTTGCGAACCATACAAACTGCTCATGCGATCGCTGAAGTTTTGGATTTGGCGATTAAACTAGAAATAGGTTTGAGTGAATGGCTAAATCCAGCATGGATGACCGAAGAACCGGAAAAACTCTCAACTCCAACCTTAGTCAAATTATTTCCCAGAATTGACCCCAGTTATACATCACGCATAGCTGCACAATACCCCGAAACCCATGAAAAGGTGCGAGAACGTTCAGCCCAAACTGCCAGATGTCTATCTACAGAATTTTTTCCCCATGATATCCTATTAGTAGCCCATGGTGCTTCTGTATTGGGGGCAGCAATGGGGTTAGTGGGAGATGTGGCCAAAACTGAAGTTAAGGCTTCTCTCTGTTCCTTGGTAAAAGTTGTGCGTCAAGATTCCCAATGGTTGCTAGAACTAAAGGGGGATACTTCCCATTTAACTAAAACTGAGGAATTGGTGCGATTTGTGTGAATATTTTGATCATAAGGGGATTTTTCTCAAATCCCAAGGGACAATTAAGCACAGGTAATTTATTAGCTGATAATTTTTATGAGTTTGCTACTGGCAGGAGACATCGGTGGAACAAAAACTATTTTGCGTCTGGTACAATCCTCAGATGCGGTAGGGCTAAAAACTCTGTATGAGGAGAGTTTTCCCAGTGGGGATTTTCCTGATTTAGTCCCCATAGTCCAAAAGTTTTTGACTACAGCTAACTCTAGCACACCAGACAAAGCCTGTTTTGCCATCGCTGGACCTGTGGTAGAAAATACTGCTCAGTTGACTAATTTATCATGGTTTCTGGATACAGAACGTTTAAGCAAAGAACTGGGTATTGAAAGAATTTCTCTAATTAATGACTTTGCGGCTGTTGGTTATGGTATTTTTGGTCTAACTAAACAGGATTTACTAACTTTACAAGTTGGTAAATATCAATCAGCAGCACCAATGGCTATAATCGGTGCAGGAACGGGGTTAGGACAGGGATTTTTGATTAAGCAGGGCCAGGGTTATCAAGTCTTTCCTTCCGAAGGTGGACACGCAGATTTCGCCCCCCGCAATCAGTTAGAATTTGAATTGTTGAAATATATTTTAACTAAATATGATATTCAACGAGTATCCGTAGAAAGGGTTGTTTCTGGTTTGGGAATTATTTCTATTTATCAATTTTTACGAGATCGGAAAATAGCCACCGAGTCTCCAGTCATTGCTAACGCAGTCAGAACTTGGGAACAAGAAGCCGGAAAGTCAGAAAAAACCGTTGACCCTGGTGCGTTAATTGGGAATGCTGCTTTAGAAAAAAGCGATCGCCTTTCGGAACAAACTATGCAATTATTTATAGAGGCCTACGGTGCTGAAGCGGGGAATCTAGCCCTGAAACTACTACCCTATGGAGGATTATACATTGCTGGTGGTATTGCTCCTAAAATCCTACCTTTAATACAGGATGGCGGTTTTCTTACTAATTTCACCCAGAAAGGAAGAATGGGTTCTCTTCTGGAAGAAATACCGGTACTTATGATTCTCAATCAACAAGTCGGGTTAATTGGTGCTGCTTTGTCGGCATCTAGGTTATAAATAGCAATAACAGTAAAATCTGCATCTACTATTACCAGGATTAGAGATTTCTTTACTTAATGAAGCATTAAGAAAAACTCGACTGGATCATAGTCAAGTTTGTGCTTGGTTATTAAGCCAATTTCAGCAATAATCTTATGATTTCATCCTATTTTTAAATAGCGTACTCATAATTTTGGGAATTATGGCAGGACATAGTAAATGGGCTAATATTAAACGTCAAAAAGCAGTAGTAGACGCAAAAAGGGGACATATCTTTACCCAGCTATCCCGCGCGATAATTGTCGCAGCTAGAAATGGTATACCAGACCCAGCGGGGAATTTTCAACTACGGACTGCTATTGATAAAGCCAAAGCGGCAGGTATTCCTAATGATAACATTGATAGGGCGATCGCTAAAGGAGCAGGTACTTTTACTGGTGATTCCTACGGAGATTCTCGCTATCACGACCGTTTAGAAGAAATTCGTTATGAAGGTTATGGTCCGGGTGGTGTCGCAATTTTGATTGCAGCCCTCACAGATAACCGCAACCGTACTGCTGCTGATTTACGGGTGTCCTTTAGTAAAAATGGCGGAAATTTGGGAGAAACCGGTTGTGTCAGTTGGATGTTTTCCCAAAAGGGTGTTTGTGTGGTTGAGGATGTAATTAATGAAGAACAGCTTTTAGAAGCTTCCTTAGAGGGAAATGCTGAGTCTTATGAAATGATTGCAGACCATACATCTGAGGTATTTACTCAAGTAACAAATTTAGAGAAACTCAGCCAAGTCTTGAAAGCAAAAGGGTTTAAAGTAGTTGATGTAGAAATACGCCAGATTCCTGGTAATAAAGTTGAGGTAACAAATATTGAACAAGCGCGATCGCTTTTTAAATTAATTGATACCTTAGAAGGGTTAGATGATGTACAAAGTGTTACCAGTAATTTGGAAATTGCTGATAATTTGATGGTTTTAAGTATGACCTAGTATTTTGTACTGTATTTTGTGCCGTTGCCTTGATTATCAATCGTAATCGCGTCACAATAATAATTAAAACTATTGTAATTTATCTTCACAATGTCTTCCACCCTTCTGACTCCTACCCTTTCCTCTCCCCACTCCCCCACAGAAAACCATTGGGGATATGATTATGATTTAGTCATAGTCGGTGGTGGAATTGTTGGTTTAACCCTGGCCTGCGCTTTAAAAGATTCTGGTTTAAATATCCTGCTGATTGAAGCTAGAATGACATCAGCCGCTGTAGCGAAAGGACAGGCCTATGCTGTACATATGTTGTCAGCAAAAATTTTCCAAGGCATTGGTTTATGGGATAAAATTCTCCCCAATATCGCTAAATATAATCAAGTTCGTCTTTCTGATGCTGATTATCCTCATGTAGTTAACTTCCAAACTACGGACTTAGGTACGCCAGAGTTAGGTTATGTAGCAGAACATTACGCACTATTAGCACCATTACAGGAATTTGTGGGAAATTGTGCAAATGTAACTTATCTTTGTCCAGCAGAAGTGGTAAGTACGGAAAATCACTTAGATACAATTAAGATTAACATCAAAATTAACGAGACCACCAAAACGATTCGTAGTAAATTATTAGTGGCTGCTGATGGTGCAAAATCTCCCATTCGTGAAGCTGCGGGAATTAAAACTAAAGGCTGGAAATATTGGCAATCATGTATTGTAGCTTTTGTCAAGCCCGAAAAACCCCACAATAACACCGCTTACGAGAAATTTTGGTCTAGTGGACCCTTTGCAATTTTACCCTTACCAGAAAACCGTTGTCGCATTGTTTGGACAGCGCCCCATGCAGAAGCAAAAGCCTTATGCGCTTTAAATGATCAGGAATTTTTAGCAGAACTGACTAAACGCTATGGTGAGCAAATGGGTAAATTAGAATTATTAGGGGACAGATTTATTTTTCAAGTACAATTAATGCAGAGCGATCGCTATGTTCTCCCTAGATTAGCATTAATTGGCGATGCCGCCCATAATTGTCATCCTGTGGGAGGACAAGGTTTAAATTTAGGTATTCGTGACGCAGCAGCATTAGCCGAAATCATCCAAACAGCACAGCAAAATCGTCAAGATATTGGTAATATTTCCATTCTCAAGCAATATGAACGCTGGAGAAAAAAAGAAAACCTCGCAATATTGGGTTTCACCGATTTATTAGATCGAGTTTTTTCTAATAACTTTTTACCAGTGGTAATAGTTCGTCGTCTCGGTTTATGGATGATGCAAAAAGTCCCGATGATCAGAATATTTGCTCTGAAATTAATGATAGGATTAAAAGGAAAAACACCAGAATTAGCTAAACGGTGAAATTACCAACACCAAAAGTAGGGTGCGTCAGATTCGATAACTCAGCCAGCCATAAATCGCTTTTTGATCTCTGACGCACCTGAAAAATTTACCTCTTTTGATAATTTGTTAATAACATCAACTTAATAACTAAGGAAAGTGAGAGATATCATGACTCAAACTTTAGAAAATTCTCTCAATTTAGTAGAAGAAGAACAATATTTCTACCGTCCTGGAATAACTTGGGAAAGTTTTCAAGCAATTCAAAAAGCCTTTGAAAATGTACCAGGAGTGCGTTTATTTTATTGTGAAGGAGTTTTAGAAATCGTGACTATCAGTAAACCCCATGAAGCAATTGCATCTTTAATGGGATTGCTGTTAGGACAATATTTTTTAGAACAAGGTATTGAATTTTTTCCCAGTGGTAGCTATTCGCAAATTATTCCCGGTATAGTTGAGTATCAAGCTGATTTATCCTATTGTTTTCAAACTGATAAATCTAGACCAGATTTATGTATTGAAATTGTGATTACTAGTGGTAGTCCTATTAAATTACAAAAATATAAATTAATGCAAGTTCCCGAAGTTTGGTTTTGGGAAGATGGAACTTTAGAAATTTACTGTTTGCGAGAACAAGAATATGAGAAAGTTAATAATAGTGAATTATTACCAAAATTAGATTTATCCCTATTAAATCGTTGTCTTTTATTATCTTCTCCCCTAGAAGCAATTAAACAATTTCGTCAGGGATTAACCTTGTAGGGTGCGTTAGCGACAGCGTAACGCACCACAAATCCTCGTTTATCCTCATTTCAAAAATTGGTATTTTAATAAAAAACAGAGATTAAATTAACTCTAAACTTACCCTATTTTCTGCATAATTAGCAATTAAAACGAATAACTTCAACCATCGAGAACCCAGTAAAATCTCCTGTATTTCATCTCCAGCAAATACAGGAATTTCAAACTCTTGACCATCTATAATTACCCTACCATGATAAACATCAAATTTGGTTTCTCCTTGAGCAGTTCTTAATTTATCTTGACCTGAAAAAGTCCAATCAAGACTTTGTATATCTTGTTTATTCATGGCTAAAAATTCAGTAAATCCTGTATCTAACATTGTTTCTACAGGAAAACTGAAATCATCCCCACCAATTAAATCAATTTCCAAATAAATTTGTCCATTTTCTCCAAATCTTCCCTCAATCATATTCTGCCACTAACTCCCGTTTCATTAATGCCAAAAATATGATGAATTACATGAGGATACTTGTCTCTAGCCATTTTACTAGCTACTTCCTTATCCTGATCAATAAAATAATCACCACTATCAGGTTCAATCGCAATGTACCAACCATAATATTTATCTAATATTTCTGGTTTTAAACGTTCAAAAATTGCCCAACAACGCTCATAAAATGCCTCTCTTCTAGCCCTATCTTGGGCTTTTTGTTCATCAGTCCATTGAATTTCGGGAAATACCCTCCCACGTCTAACAACTCTTTGGGGTGTAGATTGTGTCATGATTAATCACCTGATTAAAGTTTATTATTCATTTTAGCATATTATTGATTTAGTATTAATTTGTAGGGTGCGTTAGCGACAGCGTAACGCACCACAAATCCTCGTTTATCCTCGTTCCCAGGTTCTACCTGGGAATGCAATCAAAAGGCTCTGACTTCTGAAAAACCCTGAAACTCTATTAATCTAGTAAAGATTGTATTGGGTTTCCGCTCTATATTTGGAAAATTGACAAAGGTATTGACTTATTTAACCCATTTTTATTAAGTCTTGCTTGACTTACATTTAAAATAAGATATAATGTAATATATGTTATGGTGATAATTATGTCTAACCTATCCTTAGAACGCAATCAACTTAAACAAACCCTGAAAGAATTAATAATAGAACTGTTTTCAGAAAACAAAGAAGAATTTTCAGCTTTATTTACGGAAATAATTGAAGATATTGCCTTATCAAAAGCTATTGAAGAAGGAGAAAAAACAGAATTAACAGATAGAGAAACAATTTTTGCAATTTTAAACCAAGAACAATGAAAACCGAATTTAGGAAAAGTTTTGATTATTGATTTAGAACAAAAGTAACATCTGTTAAAACAGGATATATTGAATATTGGACTCCCAAACTGACGTACCCAAGCAAATTGAAAGAGTATTAAAAGCCATGAATAATTAAAAAATACTTTTCAAACAATTAGTAGTATAATAATCCAAGATACTAAGGAGTTAATTATATGCAAATAAAACTTAAATCAAAAGTTGATGCACAAGGTAAATTATTGTTACAACTTCCCCAACAATTAGCTAATCAAGAATTAATAATTATTATTACTGATGCTTTTGAAGAGAAAATACCAACACCACAAGAATTAGGATATCCTGCGGATTTTTTTGATAAAACTGCTGGAAAGTGGGAAGGTGAGGTTTTAGTTAGAGAAAATTTAGTTGATTGCGATTTGTATTAATTTGTAGTATTAATTTGTAGTATTAATTTGTAGGGTGCGTTAGCGACAGCGTAACGCACCATATTAATAATAACTTAAACTTCTATCTTCTCCTTACCTACATTCAAATTAACCACATCCTGCAACCGAGAAATTACAAAAGACTTCTCCAAATAAGACAACAAACCACCAGCCTTTGGACCCTTTTCTTTATTCAAGAAAGATAGATACAAAGCCTTAAAAGCCATTGGTTGTTGAACCCCTAACTCCTTAGTAGTCGAGAAAATTATAGTTTGTAATTCCTCAGCTTCCCAATGAGGAATATTCTGCAAATTCTCCATCAATTTTTGCAAATAAGCAACTTGTTCTGAATTTAAATCATGAGCTTTTTCGGGAACTTGTTCCAAATAGAGAACTAACTTGTCTTCCTCGTCAGCATAATCTTGTAACCACTTTTGAGCCGCAGTAATTCTTTGATTAATAATTTGTTGATCATACTCATTTAAAGGCTGTAAACTGCGTTGTACAACTTCTTCCTGAATATTTAAACGGGGAACTTGCAACAGAGAAATTAATGTACTAAAATCAAAGGGTTGGAAAGTTTTAATTTCATCCCCTAATTGGGCGTAAAATAAAGACATTAATTCCTCCGTTAATTCAGGAGCATGAGAATACTTATTAATTAAAGTATCGTAATCTCTAAATAACCGGGTAGTAGTTTCATAATTTGGTGCAAAATTAATTACTGTTTTCGGTTGAGTTCTTAACATCAAAAATCGCAATAATTCAGCAGGTAATAAATCAGCAATTTCCCTAGCACTCGAACCCACACCCTTAGAAGAACTCATTTTTGTCCCATTCACAAGAATAAATTCATAGGGAGAATGGAAAGGAGGTTGTTTTTGTAAAACCTTGCGACTAATAGCATTAGCAACATCACGAGAACCACCTTTTTGAGAATGATCCTTCCCAGCCATTTCAATAGTTACACCCAATATATCCCATTTAGCTACCCATTCAACTTTCCAAGGTAATTTACCATGACCATTAAAGGGAGAAACCCACCCGGAATGTCCACAACCTTTTACATAATCAACACCATCGGGTTTACAAGTGTAAAATACTTCTGAACCGTTATAATCTGTAGTGACAGTAGTAGCGATTTTACCGCAATTTTCACAAACAACTTGAAAAGGATACCAATTATTTGCACGTTCAGCTTTACTTACTTCCTTATAAGCTTCCCGCACCAAATGAGCATTTTTCAGGAAAATATCAATATGGGAATTAAGTTTTCCTGAACGATATAAATCGCGTAAAAAATACGTTTCTGGTTTAATTCCTAAATATGCAAAAATTTCAAAAAACTCACCAATAAAATACTTAGCATAATCTTCCGCACCATCACCAGGAGAAGGAACATTACACAAAGGAAAACCCAAATAAGGCTGAAATTTTTCTTGATCTAAGTATTTAGGAACAGTATCCAGCGCATCATAATCATCTACACCATACAGAAATTTTACGGGCTTCCCTGCGTGTTTCAAAGCACGGTAAATAACGTCGTGAATAACCACACCACGCAAAGACCCAACGTGTACCCTTCCTGATGGAGTCTTAGAATCATTAACTACTTGTTGACCTACTGCGTCAGCAGCAATTTTATCAGCCCAAAACATTTATCTTTTATTATTTCACAATTGCTCTATTTTAACTGCTGTTATAGCGAATAAAATCATTGTTCAATAAATTTGGTAATTGGTAATTGGTAATTGGTAATTGGTGATAAAATACTTGTTTTCATCTCGATAACCACCTGATTCTGACACTGTGCCTAACTAGCAACTTACATTACTAAGTGCAACTAGACAATTAAATATACTTTAGAATAATCTCTGCTGCTTTCATTCGTAATAGATGAATGTAAAAACATTATAGAGAGATAAATTCTTAATTTATCTGAATTTAATTTTAGATTTTGTCTGAGTTATTCAATTTAAAATCTAAAATGGTCAGGTAATGATTTATAATCAGGGTTTTATGGACTGTATTCATTTGACGGGGATTCGCGGTTATGGCTATGTTGGGTATTTACCGGAAGAAAAGGTATTAGGACAATGGTTTGAGGTGGATTTGAAGTTATGGGTAGATCTGGCTCAAGCTGCACAGACTGATGCTATTAAAGATACAGTAGATTATCGTAGTGTTATTAGTTTAGTCCAAAACTTGCTGAAAACATCTAAATTTGATTTATTGGAAAGGTTGGCAGGTGCGATCGCTGATGCTATTCTTGAAGAAAGTAGTCTGACTACCCAAGTACAAGTTACTCTCATTAAACCTGCTGCACCAATTCCTGATTTTGATGGTAATATTCGCATTGAATTGACTAGAAGCAAATCAAATTTGTGAAGCAAAGGTCTATTTTTTGGACTTGCTGAAGGAAAGTATGAATTTTTGTCACTGTTAAATCTTGTGGGGTGGGCATCTTGCCCGCCAGACCTATACAAATTAATACACAACAGCGCAGAGTGTCACTGTTAAATCTTGTGGGGTGGGCATCTTGCCCGCCAGACCTATACAAATTAATACACAACAGCGCAGAGTGTCACTATTAAATCTTGTGGGGTGGGCATCTTGCCCGCCAGACCTATACAAATTAATACACAACGCAGAGTGTCACTATTAAATCTTGTGGGGTGGGCATCTTGCCCGCCAGACCTATACAAATTAATACACAACAGCTTATCCTAATATCCTTGGCTTATTTTTGCAAACCCTACCTACAAGGAAATGATAGAGAAACTTGTAGGAGAGGGGTTTTGCAATTTCTTAGGGATGTTTTTGTTTTATATCTTTTGACAAAAATAAACTCCCTCTTCTTGATTTGCACCTTCCCAATAATTTAGGATGATAATATCATATTGTTTGAGAATGTTTTGCAGTTTAGCAGTTGTATAACGATAGGAGAAAAATAATTGAATTTGATCACCATTTTTCCAGTGCATGATTTGATCATCTAATTTCAAATCTATATTAGTTTCTACTTCAAACTGAGCATTAACTCTTGTTAATTCTTGATGGTTTGGATCATCTTTTAGGGAGAATTTAATAGTCCCGTGATCTGGATTTATCCCCGCGTCAACTAACACTGTCATTAACCAATCTTTGGTTAATTCATTATCATACTGTGGCAAAATCTTGTTAATTCCTGTTAGATAATCGTCTCCCGGTGCTAAGTTCGCACTCATGAGTAAAATATCTCCTGGTTGCAGAAAATTACTTAAAATAGGCAAAATTTCATCAGGAGTAAAATTAGGAATCATGCCAAAAAATGTGATAATCTTTCTGTGTCCTTCTCCTTGATCATGAAGATGGAGTATTAAATCATCAGCACAAGGTAAATCACAAACAATTGGCTGTATAGAGACTTGAGGATAAGATTCTCTAATTTTTTGACCGGAAATTAAAGCCAGAGATAAACTAACATCAATAGGATAATAAATGATTTCCCTTTCTGTATTCAAGAGATAAGATACTAAAAGATGATCTTTTGCACCACCGCCACAACCTAATCCAATTACTTGGATATTGGTATTAATGTCCAGAAATTCCGCAGTTTTTTGAAAACATACTGCATAGGCATTAATACAATCATCATTGGTTCTAGCTGGAGAATAATATTCATGAATTTTTAACCATTTCTGACTTTGTTTAACAGTGTCATAATGAAATTTATGATTGATTTTACCTACAGAAAAGCAATCTAAATAATCTTGATAAATCTTGTTGGGAAATTGACTAGGATGGACATATACTTTTTCAAAGCCGTTGGACATTGTAGACATAATAGTAAATTCCTTGGTGCTGATGAACCTGGTTAGTTAAATTAGTAGTTATTAGTTATATGATACTCTAAATTCAGCTTTTTAGATCAAGCAATTTTGTGAAAATATCTGATATTATCTGATATTATATTAATAATTTCCTGACACCTACAAATTTATGATTGATAAATCTGACCTGAGAACAACGATAAAACCTTCATTAAGTGCGATCGCTCTTGGTAGTAATATAGGAGAATCTTTAGCTATTTTAGAAGGTGCAATTAACAGCCTGGAAAAAACTCCGGGTATTACCATAAAAGCCAAATCTAGTTGGTACAGAACCGCTCCCGTAGGCGGACCATCACAACCAGATTATTTAAACGGTGCGGCTATTTTAGAAGTGCAACTCAGTCCCCAGAAATTGCTAGAAACTCTGCTCAATATTGAACAAGAATTTGGTCGAGTTCGTCAAGAACATTGGGGACCTAGAACTCTAGATTTAGATGTACTACTATTTGATGACTTGATTTTAGAAACACCAGATTTACAAATTCCCCATCCTCGAATGACCCAGAGAGCCTTTGTTTTAGTTCCATTAGCGGAAATTGCACCAGATTGGATAGAACCAGTTTCTAGAGAACCTATTTCACAACTCCTGCAAAAATTAGACCGTTCTGATGTGAGTTTATCTATCAATTTATAGGCTTTTCTCATAACAACTAAGTCTTAAATCTTCTTCTATACTGCGTGCTGCAATTGCACCATGAGCAACCGCAGTTGCTACACAGGGATCTCTAGGATTTGTCACATCTCCAGCCGCGTAAATATTGGGGATTGATGTTCTGAGAAATTGATCAGTGGCAATATATCCTTTTTCGGTCAGTTTCACAGAACCCACTCCTCCTTGCTCAAAAAGTCGCACTAACTCCTCAACATTCGGTGTAAAACCCAAACGAAAACAGAGATAGTCAAAAAGTAACGCTTTTTCTTGGTTGTTTTCATCTTGGAAAAGCATATAAATCTTCTCTTCGCGCATCTCAAATCTCTGAATTTTTGCGGGTTGATGTACAGTGACTCGACCGGCTCCAAGTTCAAACATGGCTCTTTTGTTCACCTCAAATGCTCGGATTTCAGAGCGAATAAACAGGTGAATATGTTGGGATGTGTTACCTAAAATTCTGGCTGTTACTAATCCATTATCACCACCTCCGACTACAGCAACTACCCCTCCTGATACCTTAGATCCCAATAAGGGAGTGGCACCAGGGTTAAAGCAAACACGCTGGGAAGAAAGGAGATATTTACTTCCGGGAACTGATTCTATAGCTTCAAATCCTGTAACTCGCTGACCTGTGGCAATAACCATATATCGTGCTGTAATTTCAGTTTTGTCAGTAACAATTCTGAAATCATCTCCTACCTTGGTGATCTCCTTTATTGAAGAATCCAAAACTGTAGAAAGCATTTCTGCTTCAACATGACGGTGAAATTGATCTGCAAGTTCATATCCAGTTTTTCCCGGTATTCCCAAGTACCAGACATTTTGAAAATGGCTTAACGTTTGTAGTCCTCCTAATTTTTCATTCTTTTCAATGAGAATGGGAACAAAACCGAGATGTTTTAACCAGAGAGCGCAAGACATACCAGATGGACCACCACCAACCACAGCAACAATTTTATTCATGTTAATTTAAAAGCCCAAAAAATTAACTTTTCCCTTGGAGTAAATACATTGACTGGTACAAGTTTCATCAATTCTCACTGCAACAAGTCCGGGAATTTGGGGTTCAAGCTGTTCATAAATCCATTTAGCGATCGCTTCACTGGTAGGATTAGCTAAACCCGTGGATTCATTTAAATGGTAATGATCCAGATAATTTTCCAAGAGGGGTTTTATGTATTTTGATATATCACCATAATCCATAATCATCCCCTGTTTAACACCTGAATTTATCAGTTTATCCCCTGTAACATAGACAACACCGCGCCAAGAATGACCATGTAATCTAGCACATTTACCATCATGATTCGGTAATTGGTGAGCAGCTTCAAACCTGAATTCCTTACCAATTATCCAAGTTTCTAAACAAGATTCAGATTCCGGTTTTGAAGTCATTATTATATCCCAATTATATCCCAAATTCCCCAATACTTAGATACTTAAAATGAATGTAGTGTATCTAAAACTGCTTTAACTTTAGGAACTTCATGAGTTCTGAATAAATCTGTTTTTCCTAATGCTGCTAAAACCGCAAAAAATGATTCTGCACTTCTTACTTCTTCCCCAAAATATTCAAAAGCGTGAGGGAGAGCATGACAGACAGGAAAACCTAATTTTCTCAGTCTAAAAGTAGTCAAAAAAGTTTTCATTTGATAACGAATTCGCAAAGAACTATCCTGGAGATTTTTATAATAAAACCCCAAACCAGCATCAACAAATATTTTTCTCACCCCATATTTAGCTGCGATTTCTATTTCATTAGCAAAATATTCATACATTAATTTTGTTGGATCATCACCAAAATCAAAATCACCAACTTCTCTGACATTTTTACCTTGAACATAACAGATAATCACCCCAGCGTCAAATTCAGATACAGCTTGATAAATTTTCTCACTATCAAAAGCACCCGTTAGATTAATCACATTAGCGCCAGCTTGTAAACATTCCCTAGCAACTTGAGGATAATAAGTTTCAATGGAAGTTAAAACCCCCTGTTGACTCAGAGATTTTAGCACTGGTAAAATTTGGGAATTTTGTCGAATATCCTCAACTCTTTCTGCTTTTTCTAAAGTAGATTCAGCGCCAATATCTATAATATCAGCACCTTGAGCCTTTAATACTAATCCCTTGCGAATAGCCTGTTCTGAACTTAAACATACGCTTTCTCTGTACCAAGAATCATTAGAAAGATTAATCACTCCTAAAATTGCTGATTCGGAATTAAAATTAAATTTTTTCTCACCAATTGTAAATTCTTCTACTTTTACTTGCAGAGCATCATGATATTTTTCATATATTTCGTAAATGTCTTCAATCTTCAACATATTTCCAATCCTTTTTTTGATAGACAATAGTTTTTTATTAGCTGTTCACAAGCATTGAGCAAAAATAACCAAATCATCACCACACTTGATTACAACCTCCATCCCCCCGAAACTTCTAATACCTGCCCTGTGATATAATCAGATTCTGGGCTAATAAAAAACCAGGCTGCATGAGCCAGTTCTTGTAAAGTTGCAGGTCGCTTAGTAGGTAGTTCAGGTAGAGATTCCTGCAAATCAAAGGAATTTTCTGCTATTCCTGGGGAGACAACATTAACAGTAATTTTATCTGTAATTAGTTCCTTTGCTAAAGATTTTGAGTAGATGATAATGCCAGTTTTAGCAATTAAGTAAGGTGTATTAGTACAACGCGCGAGGAGATTTTGCGCACTAGCACAACCAAAATTGACGATACGTCCCCCATTAGCAGCTTTCAGGTAAGGTAGTGCAGCTTTAGTGACATAAAATGTAGCATGAAGATTAGAGTTAATAATTTCATGCCATTCTGCTACTGATAATTGGCTCGTTGGTCTGTCTAAGTAGTTACCCACATTATTGACAACAACAGATAGACCTCCCAATTCCTCAGCAGCACTTTTGACCAAAAACTCCGCTTGTTCAGGATTTCTTAAATCCGCTTGTAAAGTAACAGTTTTAACGCCGTACTTAGCAGCCTCCTGACGGGCTTGATTACAGGCTTCCACACTCTTATGATAATGAAATGCTACATCAAATCCTTTAGCAGCTAAATCGAGAGCGATAGCCTTACCAATTCCCGATGATGATCCAGTCACCAGTGCTTTTTTCAGCATTATTGTTAAACCTAATTCCTATATAAATTACCAATGTTATTTTCTACAAAATCCTCAATCAATACTTGAGTATAACTATTGAGAGGATATTCCTTTGCTTGTGCGGGAGTCACCCAAGCCCATTCCTCAATTTCTTGATTAGGTGTAATCGTATTTCTCAGTGAAAATGCGTAATAGTTGATCATAATAAAATGGGCAGGTCGCACAAATTGTGAGTCCAGCACTGCTTCTTGTAGCAACGCAAAACGCACATTAGTTAAGTCTAACCCGACTTCTTCCTGAAACTCCCTCAGAAGTGCAGATTCTAGAGTTTCACCCCAATCTACTTTTCCCCCTGGTACACCCCAAGCACCTCTCCACTTCGTAGATTTAACAATTAACACCAGTCCGAGAGAATTGACAACCAGCGCTCCTACAGTAGTCAGAGGGAACTGCTTTTGTACAGATGTTGGTTCAATAGTGGTCTGATACTGCATATTTACTTCCGCACCCCACGACGACTGACTTTTGGCGATACTTAATCTTAGTACCGTTCAAATTTTATCAGCAAATGCCTGACTAAGTTCAATTATATTTTGATCTGGATCTTGAATAAAAATCGCTGGTCGGCCAGAAGCACTAGCTTGAAACGGATAATTTTTAGCTGTTAATTCGCTTTTAATTATTTCTAAATCCATGACAGCAAAAGCGATATGAGGATTTTGTCCCCATTTTTCTTGTTGCTTATCGGTGGGTACAGTAGGCGCAACAATCAGATGCAGTTGATAGTTACCAATTTGATACCAGATACCCGGATATTTTAAAGGACGTTCTACTTTTTTAAGTCCTAATATATGAGTATAAAAATACTCAGAACGGTCTAAATCAGTTATGAGAATAGCAGTATGAAGACTTTGGATAATTTGCATAATTGTAAAATTCAATTAAATCTGATAATCTATCATCATTTAAAACACGCTGATCATGACCTTGGTAACTTACGTACTAACCCCTGATAAATTTTATCTAACCAAGAATTAGAGCTTTACCTTCATCTAGCGTTAGAGAAGCACTCCGTAGGAATAGCCATTTTCCGATCAAATTTTACCCAAAAAAGTGAATCATCCTTTAATCACCGAAAATAATGGGATACAAGCCCCGTCCACTTCGGCAAGCTCAGTGCATCGCTTCTAAGACGGCTTTTTATTAATTCTTAATTTTCTCATCAATTCTCTAAGCACATCAGATATTGATATGATATCTAATCATAGTAAGTAGGTGAACGGAAAAAGACCGACATAAGTAACGAAAAGTAAAGTTGCCCAAAACCTCTTCCCAGTTAAGAGTTAAGAGTTCCCCTGTCATAACGACAATTTTTAACGCCAACCTACTTATATTTATTTATATGCTGCCCTCCATCTTCAAAACCTGTATTCCCAGAGACGAAATTTTAGCAGGGGAACTCTCCCCCGAATTATTTGCAGCCAAATTACGCTTAGTAGTGGAAGGCACAGCCCCCTACCTCTACCAAGATCCGAAAACCTTTTTCGCTAACACCTTTCCTACCGATGGGTTAAAAACCCTGATTTCCGAAGTATTTGGACGATTAGGAGGTGCTGCTATTGGTTCTCCTATTATTCGCTTAGAAACCAGCTTCGGGGGTGGGAAAACTCATGATGAAATTGCCCTGTGGCATATCGCCAAAAATGGGCGAGAAATTCCTGGATTAGAGCGTTTTGTTGATAATATTAATTTAATTCCAGAGCGTCCAATTCAAGCATCAGCGATCGCTTGCCAAGATTTAGATCCAGTTAATGGTGTTTACCATTCAGACACAGGCATCACTACCCATACCCTCTGGGGAGAAATAGCTTATCAAATCGGTGGTGTAGCAGGTTACAGCTTACTCAAAGGTTCTGATGAACAACGAGTTAGCCCCGGCACAGTAGTTTTAGAACGCATTACCCAAGGACAACCCACAGTAATTATTCTCGATGAAATAGCCCGTTATCTCAGGGCAGCTAAAGCCACAGTAGTTAATAATAGCGACTTAGCAGAACAAGTTGTCGCCTTTTTATTCTCCCTCATGGACTTGGCAGCAGCTTCTAATAACTTAGTCTTTGTTTACACCCTCGCCTCCTCCACCGACAGTTTTGGAGCAGAAACCACAGAAATTCGGGAAACCATCTCGGCCACAGCCAGACAAGAACGGATTCTCAAACCCAGTACCGATGTAGAAATTTACAATATCGTTAAACAACGGATGTTTAACAGCATTGAAGCTAATGCAGCCAGTAATGCCGCTAAAGAATATCTACAAACTTATAAAGCCAGTCGCATTGACTTACCAGATGGTTGTAAAGATGCCCGTTATGCCGAAGGTATTGAACAGAGTTATCCCTTCCATCCTGAACTATTTAGCCTACTAACAAAGAAAATTGCCTCCATTCCCAACTTCCAACGCACCAGGGGCGCATTACGCTTATTTGCTGGAGTTATACGTTATCTCTGGCAAAACATTCACAGTCAACAGCCAACAGTCAACAGCCAACAATCACCAAATTGGATACCCCTAATTCACACCCATCATATCCCTGTCGGCATTGAAGAAGAAATTACCAGTGATTTAACTTCTCGACTGGGTAGAGAATTAATGCGAATCCCCATCCAAGCAGACATTTATAACCCAGATGGTAGAGAAGCATATAGTCAATTACAAGACGCAGAATGGCAAGCAGCCGGTAAACCTCCCTTTTCTACCTGGGTAACTAGAACCATCTTCTTGCATTCCATTAACCAAGGAATTGCCGCAGGTATTCGTCGTCCTGAATTAAACCTATCCCTACTGACACCGGGATTAGAAATTGGCTTTGTACAAACTGTTTTAGACAGACTCACAGCAGTAGCGTGGTATTTAGAAGATGATCCAATTACCTCTATTGCCAGATTTAAAGAAGAACCATCACTCAATAAAATCATTTCCGAAGAAAAAGCACAAATTGGCATTACTGAAGTCAAAGAGGAATTAAGAAAACGCCGGGATACCATTTTTGCCCATAAATTCTTTAAATTAGTTTCAGCACCAATAAGTCCCGCAGATGTAGATGATGTTGCTGATAGTGTAGCTTTATGCGTGATTGATTTTGATGAAGAGACAATTTCTAATACTACAGAAGGGCCACCAATTTTAGTAGATAGGATTTTTAATAACACCGGAGAAACAGGAAAATTCCGCACTTATAAAAATCGCCTGTTATTTCTGATTGCTAACAAACAAGAATTAGAACGCGCCATTGAGAATATACGAGAATATAAGGCTATGCAAAATATTCTCAATTCTCCTAATCGTTTACAAGACCTATCCGAAAATCAACAGAAACAACTGAAAGAACGTAAAGATAAATTTGAATTAACTGTGAGGGTATCTATTACTAATACCTATCGGCATTTATTTTATCCTGCCAATGATCCGGTGAAAGCCCCCAAGGGTTTAATGCACTATCCCTTACCTGCCCAAGAATCTGGTGAAGTCAAAGGTAATAACCAACAGGATATTATTTTAAAATCACTCAAAGATTGTCAAAAAATCCGTCCAGATGAAGCTCCAGAATTTGCACCAGCCTATATTTTACAGAAAGTATGGCCAAAAGGGATAGATCATTGGACAACTAAAGCACTCAAAGAGAATTTTTCTAAAGATTTGAGTTTAAATATTTTCCTAGATGGAGAAATTTCCAAATTACGCTCAACCATTCGTAAGGGTGTTTTAGAGGGTGTTTGGGATATGAAATTAGGGGAAAAGGTATTTATCAAAACTGATAATGTAAAAATAGTTTTACCTGAATCCCTAGAATTTTCTGACAAAATAGAATTGTATCGTCGCGGTATTCTCCAACCTCCCAAACCCAGAGAAATTGAAATCTCTGCTCAAGTCATGTCCAGTACAGACAAATTAAAACCTGTGCGGGTAAGATGGAAAGCATCTGGAGCATTAACAATTAAATTGTATCAAGAAAACACAGAAATTAATGATAGAGTGTTTCGTCCTAGTGATGAATATGCCACTAATATTAGTCAAACTACAACTTTTAAAATAGTTGTTGACTACGGTAATGAAGAAATAGTTGAAAAAGAAACTAAAGCTTTAATAGTTAGTTATGGTAGTAACTATGGTAGTGGTACAAATTCAACTCTTGGTGTTGCAGAACCAAGAAGTTTATTTGTAGTTCAACCAGAAGTATTTAATAAACCAGAAACATTTAATGCTGAAGGTTCATTGAATAGCACTTTTACCCAATTAGCTGATTTTATCAAAGATTATCAAGCACAGGGAATTGAATCAATGGAAGTTTCTGTAACAGAATTGATGGACTATCGGAGGTTATCAACTGCGTTAAATTTTTTTACAAAATTACCTCCTCATATTGAACAAACAGCAAGAATTAGTTTTGGAGAACAATTTGTTAATTTAGAGTACCAAGGACAATATAAAAGTTTGAGTGGTGTACAGCATACTTTGAATACTTTACTTAACAGTCCAGATGTCAAAGCAGATGTATATTTAAAGTTAGAGTTCAAATTTTCCTCACCAGTTTTACCAGAAGGGACAGAAATAAGTCATATTAGAAATATTTTAAACCGAAATCCGGTAGACAGGTTGAATTTAATGGCAAAGTTAACGTATTAGTTGACTTTAAACTGATGTGCCGCTAAATTGTACACAGCTTTTTCAGTGTTATGAGGTACACATCTAGCGGGCAAGATGCCCGCACTACAAGGGTTTTATGATTTCAATTTGTACCTGATTGTAACGAAATATGCTGTAATTGAGAAATCCTGAAATTAAAGTAGTGCAAGCATCTTGCTTGCATTCCTTATCCGAATTAAACACACAACAGCTTAACAGTCAACGGTTAACAGTCAACGGTTAACAGTCAACAAATATGCAAGAATTTCAATTGCGTGTAGTTTCCACAGATAACAATAACTTTGTGGTAGAATTATATCAGTGTGCTTATAAAAAAGCAGGAGAGAAAAAACGTCCTGCTGCAAAACGAATTGGTAGGTTAAAAGGTAATGCTTTGATTCAGGTAAAACAGGCAATTTATGATTGTTTAAAAGCCAATAATTATGATCCAAAAACATTAAGCCATAATCGTCAAAGTCCTTATGTTTTAACTGAGGAAACAGGGATAAATTTAGCTTTGTTATTTCAGACAGTACAACCCCTTTCTAAACCTGAAAGAATTGCTAATATTACCCAAGGAATAAAAGCCATGAGTTATGAGGAATCCCATTACTGGTTTGCTAAGATTAGTAATGGGAAGCGTAGTCAAGCGTTAAAAGCAATTAGAGTTTTATTAGGAGATTAATAAAAATGACACCACCTAAATATATTGGGCAAAAGAATGAGAGATATGCTATTTGGTTTGCTCATAATGGATTTTGCTGTTATTGTGGAAAGCACTGTGAATTTCGAGATTGCGAAATAGACCATATAATACCTCAAAGATTAAGTCGGTATGAATGTAGGGCTGAACTATTGGATATTCTCAATCGGATAAGTACGAAGTTCCAATTGCCAAAAGATTTTGCTATTGATACATTTTATAATGTACTATTAAGTTGCAGATCTTGTAATAATCAAAAAGGAAGTAAAGTATTAGATGACACAGAGTCAATTTGTCACTTTAAACAAGCTAGAGATGTATATGATAAAGTTGTAAAAAAATACGATTACATAAATCGTGAGAGAACTAAAAACGAAATTGCAGCTATCGTATCTTCTTCATTAAAACGAGGAACTATCACTGGAGATGACATAGATGATATAAAATTAATTGCCTGTGATAAATTTAATCATCATGTTCTTGTTGAAATGGATGCTTGGGAAGAAACATCTTTAATAACTTTAGGAATTTCTGGTGATGTGGATGATATAGATGGATTTGAAAAAACTTTTGATTGGTATAAAGATAATAAAATAAAAGCTCCTAATAAAGATAAAAATGCAACCTTATATCTAATGTCAACTATGAAGCAACAAATGTATAATCAGCAATATTTATATACAGGAATTATAGATAGAAGTAATGGTAATTTACTTATGCTTCCTGGTAAACCTCCTGAAATACAATTGCTTTTACCACCAGCCATTTAACTTATTCAATATGCACTGCAAACCATCATTCAACGGATTAGTTTTGGAGATTTGCCATGAAAGTTACCATCAAAGATAGTCAAACACTGAAAACAGTTCAACCTAATGTTATCAAAACACACCTCCAAGCTACAGGATGGCAGGAAACAGGAAGAATTTATAATGATACTGGGGCAATTTGGCGTTTGAAAAAAGACAGTACAGAGGAATATGAAATTTTGTTACCTCTTCAACATAATTTAGGAGATTATGCTGAAAGAATTAGCGATATTTTAAAAATATTAAAGATAGTAGAAAATAGAGATCAATTTGATATTTTAAGCGAATTTATTACCAATTATCCTAACTTCACTGTTCAAGGTGTTGTCATGCAAATCGCTACTCCAGAAAATGATAAGCTGAGAGGAGAAATTACATTATTATGGGCAGTGTTTGAGAAATTACAACAAATTAAAACAGTTCTAGCGAATCAGGATTATATCTTAGCTATTAAAGCTTATCAAGAGCGGTTACAAATTCACTGTATAGGGGATTTAGTGAAACAAGATAATCATTTTATTCTCAACAATCCGAAAAATTTACAAATTGATTAATGAATGAAAAATGTTGACTTTTGAGCTATGGTTGATAACTGTTTATGGATAAAATTAAGGTTTTTTAATCATCATTTTTAATGTTGAGATTTTGTCAATATGAAGTTTCAAAAACAACTACCCCGATTAGAAAAACCTCATGCTAAATATTTTATCACTTTTGTTACTTGGGAAAGATTAGAACTAACTCCAGCAGCGCGACAAGTTGTATTGGAATGTTGTAAATATTTTGATAATCAAAAATATAAATTATATGCTGTAGTAATTATGCCAGATCATGTACATTTATTAATTGAACCTTTGTTAAAAGATGAAACGGAATTTTGGTCAATTGGTAGTATTTTACATAGCATTAAAAGTTATAGTGCTAAACAAATACCCAATGTTATGCTGCATATTGGCAAGGTTTGGCAGGATGGTAGGTATGATGAAATGATAAAAAATGAACAGGAATTTATAAATAAATGGGAATATATTTTGCAAAATCCCGTAAAAGCTGGGTTATCAAATACTCCTGATGAATACCCTTTTTTATGGGATAGATTTTAATTTTTAAATGACAATAATTTTGTAGTGGGAGCATCTTGCTCCCTGGCGTATCTAAATTAAATTTACAGATATTAATGATAAAACCCTTGTAGTGCGGGCATCTTGCCCGCTAATGGTGTACATTATGCAGATGGAATGTGATTTAATTGATGTTATGTAATTGATGTTATGTAATTGATGTGATTTAATTGATGTGATTTAATTGATGTGATTTAATTGATGTGATTTAATTGATGTTATGTAATTGATGTTATGTAATTGATGTGATTTAATTGATGTGATTTAATTGATGTGATTTAATTGATGTGATTTAATTGATGTGATTTAATTGATGTGATTTAATTGATGTGATTTAATTGATGTGATTTACAGCAGTTTCCGAAGTTATGAGGTACAGTTAGTAATAATAAAGATAATACTGTCATGAAAGCATATTCAGTGGATCTCCGAGAAAAAATAGTTGCAGCCCATATTGAGGAAAAAATATCAATTCGTCAAGTGGCAATCAGATTTGCAGTTAGTAAAAGTCTAGTACAAAAGCTGGTAAAGCAACAACAAAGCGATGGCAATCTACAACCATTAAAACCGGGTAAGCCAAGATTTAGTCATCTAGCAAATGCGGAATTAGAGTTAAGGAAAATAGCGAGCCGTTAAATAATAGCGAGCAAGATGCTCGCACTACAAATAATAATATTGAATTGGAATATGATCCTGATACGACAACTACCATTAGTCGAGGTGTTGGTAAATGTCCTAATTGTGGAAATGTAATTGATGATAATATTATTAAATCACAAGCTCAAACAGGAATTTTAGATCATCAATTATATGCAGTTGCTTATAAAAAAGGTAAGGGAAGTTTAGAATTTAGAACTCCTGAAGATGTAGATTTTGAAGGTATAATAAATTCTCAGAAACAATTACAAAAAATAACTGATTTATATAATTTATATAACTTCCCTGATGAAGAAGTTGTATTTGGTGACAAAACAAACGAATTATTAAGATATGGAATGGATAAATGGTCAAAATTATTTAACCCCCGTCAGCTTTTAACGCTTGTTACTTATGTAGAAATTATCAATGAAGCTAAAACTTTAATTCAATCTGAATATGAATGGAAAAAATCACAAGCAATATCAACTTATTTAGCTTTGGTATTAGATAGATGTGCAGATGCAAATTGTAGAATGGTTATTTATAATGCATCCAGAGCTTGTATTCAAAAAAGTTCTACACAACACGCATTAAATTTAATGTGGAATTATCCTGAAGTAAATGGTGCTATTGAACTTTGGAGAGCTTGTCAAGAAGAATCTGCGGATGATTATACTAAACTTTGTACTTTATTTGGAACTAAACTAGGCTCAATAGGAAATTATGGAATAGAAATACATGATTCAAAATCAATTCAAATAAGCTCATCATCAGCAGATAACTTAACACATATTCCTGATAATTCTGTAGATGCAATTATCACAGATCCACCATATTACTCTACAATTCAATACGCTGAATTATCCGACTTTTTCTACGTCTGGCTAAAACGCACCCTTGGCGATATCTTCCCCGAATTATTCTACTTAGAACTCACCGACAAAGAACGAGAAGCAGTAGCCAACCCTTCCCGCTTCCGTAACATGGGAATATCCCCAGAAGAACTAGCCAACCAAGACTACGAAGCCAAAATGTCCATGGCCTTCACCGAATACCACCGCGTATTACGGGACGACGGCGTAATGACAGTCCAATTCAACCATAAAGACTCCGGCGCTTGGGATGTCCTAGCCAAGTCCCTCATAGACGCTGGCTTTGAAATCACCGCTTCCTGGGCTGTCAGCACCGAAAACCCCCAAAACCTCCACCAAGCACAGAAAAACGCCGTATCCAGCACCGTGCTTTTAGTCTGTCGCAAACGTCAACCCCACGCCGAACAAGCATGGTGGGATGATGTCCGCATAGAAGTACGTAATATCGTGTTTGAGAAAGCCCCAGAAATCGAGAAATCTTTAACAGCAGATAGCCGTCCCGCCGCAGACAGAGTAGCAGACCCCCGCCGTCGCGTCAAACCCCCAGGTATTGACCTCTGCTTAACAGCCTTTGGTAGTGCATTAAGCGTATTTACACGCTACAGTTCCATTCTCGACAGTGCCGGCAACCCAGTAGAACCCAAAGCCGCCTTTGAAGAAGTGCGTCAAACCATCGTCGCATACAGGCTAGAAAAGCTATTAGCAGGTAAAGACTTTAACGGCATAGACCCCCTCACCCAATGGTATATTCTCGCTTGGGATACCTTTGAAGCGCGGGAATTTCCCTTTGATGAAGCCCGACAATTAGCTTTAGCAGTGGGAGGTTTTGATGTTTCCGATTTAGTTAAAACCCATAAATTACTAGATTCTGGTAGTGGTTTTTGTAAATTACTCACCCCAGAACAACGGTTAAAAAAACGCGCCTTTTCTACCATTGAAACAGAATTTTCGGGCAGATATTTAGTAGATGGAATTCACGCCATTATTGCCATTTACCAAGCAGAAGAAAACACAGAACCAGTGCGGAGATTTCTCAAAAATACAGGCTTAGTTAGCAATGATGCCTTTATGCGGGCATTTGAAGTAGCATTAAAAGTAATTCCGCGAATTAAAGATGAAAAGAAACGCATTTTGGAAGAGAAAGTATTATTAGACTTGTGGTTAGCAATGGATGAGATAAAAGCCAAAGTTTCCTATCAACAAACTGAGATACCATTAGATAATCAGGGGGGACAAATGAATTTATTTTGATAAATTTTTTAATTGTAATTGTAGTGCGGGCATCTTGCCCGCGTTCGTATTATTTTATGATTTAGTTTGTATTATTTTATGATTTAGCCTGGTTAGGGTTGTTCATCATCTGGGGTTGTTGTTCATCATCTGGGGTTGTTGTTCATCATCTGGGGTTGTTGTTCATCATCTGGGGTTGTTGTTCATCATCTGGGGTTGTTGTTCATCATCTGGTGTTAAATGTTAAAGAGTAGGCTAACTATATGATTATTGAAAGTAGTGGGAGCATCTTGCTCCCTGGTGTTAAATGTTAAAGAGTAGGCTAACTATATGATTATTGAAAGTAGTGGGAGCATCTTGCTCCCTGGTGTTAAATGTTAAAGAGTAGGCTAACTATATGATTATTGCAAAAGCGGGCAAGATGCCCGCACTACCTGGAAAAATAAAAACATATAAAATCAATAAAGATAAAAATTATCATGATAATATGTAGTGGGAGCATCTTGCTCGCTAACATATCATTAAAATCAGTCTAAACTAACCGAAATATTTGCAGAAATTAGTTAAAAAATTGAAACACCTACGCGATACCTCTTGGAAAATAAGCTACTCCAGCAACACCCACAATACCATTGCTGACTTCTATATTCCTGCCTTAGAATCTGCCATCCAATATGACAGAAAATCAGGCTTTTTTAGCAGCGCCATATTGAGTAAAGTAGCGCGGGGTTTAGGAGCAATGCTACATAATCAAGGCAAAATCCGGTTAATCATGGGATGCCAATTTAGTCCCCAAGACTTGCAAGCAATAGAACAAGGATACGCATTACGGGATGCTTTACTAACTCGTTTAGATGCCGACTTAACTCCTCCTGAAAACTTTACCCAACTCAAACATTTAGAAATACTCAGTTGGTTAATTCAAAATCAATATCTCGACATCAAAATAGCCATTCCTCTTCAAGAAAATGGACTTCCAGAAAATAGCATCCAACAACTAGATCCCCAACATATATTTCATGAAAAAGTCGGCATCTTTACAGATAGCAATGGTGATAAATTAGCATTTAATGGTTCTAATAACGAATCTATTGCCGGTTGGGAGAAAAACGTCGAATCATTTCACGTTTATTGTTCCTGGGAGGGAGGAAGAGAATTAGATAGAGTAGAAGAAGAAGTGTCCAGATTTGCACAACTGTGGTGTGACCTATCCCCCAATGTCCGTGTATTTGAAATACCCGAAGCAGTACAACAAAAACTGTTAAATTATGCCCCAACCTCTAAACCTACCTGGAATCCTGAAATTGAATTTGATGACAGTTCACAGTTCACAGAGAACCGAAAAAATACAGTTAACAACCAACAGTCAACAACCAACAGTCAACAGTTAACACTCATCAATGAACAAGAAAAACAAGCATTTACCCAACTAGCGAATATTCATCAACATCCTGGATGTTTAGACTTTTGTTTAAAATCAATTCCCATAAAACCCTGGCCACACCAAATTAAAATATTGCGTCGGGTAGCAGAAACCTTTCCCCAAAGTTTTCTTATTGCTGACGAAGTTGGTTTAGGTAAAACCATTGAAACAGGACTAATTTTACGTTATCTCCTCCTAGCTAAAAAAGTCAACCGGGTACTCATCCTTTCCCCTGCTAGTGTTCAACCACAATGGCAAGAAGAATTAAGAGAAAAATTCAATCTACATTTTTGGAGTTACAATCAAAATTTATTCACTGTTTACAGTTCACTATTAACTGAACAATACCGTCAACAATCAACAGTCAACAATCAACAGTTAATAAATCCTTGGAATAGCCAAGATTTAATTCTCGCTTCTTCCCATTTAGTACGGAGAAAAGAAAGAATGCAGGAATTATTAGCAGCAGAACCTTGGGATTTAGTCATATTAGATGAAGCACACCACGCAAGAAGAAAAAGCCCTCAAAATCGCAAAGAAACACCCAATCGGTTATTAGAACTAATGCAGCAATTGCAGGATAAAACTCAAGCTTTAATTCTACTTTCTGCTACTCCCATGCAAATTGATGCTATAGAAGTTTTTGATTTATTAAATTTACTAGGAATGCAAGGACATTGGAGTTATGGAGATAATTTTTGTAATTATTTTGAATCATTACCAAGTAGTGTCAAACCAGAAATACTAAATTTTTGGCAAGTCATGTCTAATGACTATTTTCAACAAGGGGGGAAACCTTGTTCTCGGTTACAGCAATTGTTAAACCAACAAGATAAGATTCTGGCTTATAAAATGCAAGATTTATGGCAACGGGGTAAGAAAATTTCTCGTCATAAACAATTATTAGCAGATGAAGATTTTATCAATACTTCCCGACAATATTTAACAGTTAATACTCCTTTAAAAGATTTGATGTTTCGTCATACCCGCGATACCTTGAGACAATATTATCAACGCGGATTATTAGCTCAAGATATTCCTAGTAGAATTGTGCAAGATAATGCCATTATTTTAGAAATTAACCGTGAAGTTCCGCTTTACCAAGCTGTTAGTAATTATGTCCGTCATTTTTACAGACTAGCACAAAAAGATCAGCGTACCTGTCGCGGTTTTTTGATGACTTTGTACAGGAAACGTTTAACCAGTTCATTCTACGCTATTAAAGCATCTTTACAACGGGGTTTAGATTGTTTATTAACTAAACAAGGCAGTTTTATTACAGAAGATGATTATGCCGATATTGATGAAGCTAATGATGTCGTAATTTCTGGAATGGAATCGTTTTTTGAAGAAGTAGACCCCCAGGAAATTCAATACTTAAAAGATTTATTACAGCAATTTGAAAATACAGGAGAAGATAGCAAACTTTCCCATTTTATTCAGATTTTACGTCAAGAATTAAGCCAAAGAGAAAGTGCTATTGTCTTTACCCAATACACAGATACAATGGACTATTTACGAGATGCTTTAAAAGAATTATATGGTAGTCAAGTGGCTTGTTATTCTGGACGTGGTGGGGAATTATTAAAAGTTGACAGTTCACGGTACACAGCCAACAGTCAACAGCCAACAGTCAACAGTGAACCCACTTGGTGTGTAGTTCCCAAAGAAGAAATTAAACGCAAATTTCGCCAGGATGAAATTAAAATTCTTTTGTGTACGGAATCAGCCTCAGAAGGGTTAAACTTGCAAAATTGTGGGGTATTAATTAATTATGATATGCCTTGGAATCCCATGCGTGTGGAACAAAGAATTGGCAGAATTGATAGAATTGGACAAAGGTATGAAACCGTCCGCATTCACAATTTTTATTATGATGGCACTGTAGAAGCAAAAGTTTATAGAAAATTGCGCGATCGCATTAATGCCTTTGCTACAGTTGTGGGTAATCTCCAACCCATTTTAGCTAAAGTTCCCACATTCATTGAACAAGCTGCAATGAGCGCAGATCCAGAAGAAGAGGATGTGTTGATGTCTGAGTTTGACTCGGTATTAGATGCACCTCTACGTCCAGGAATTGAAGCAATGGTAACAATGGATTTAGACGCTGATTTAGGGGAAATTCAAAAGCCTATTCCACCCACTCCTTTTACACCAGAAACCATTGAACATTTATTTACCACATCAACAATTTTAAAATCTGCTGGAGTGATTTTTCAGCCAGACGGGGAAAAAACTTGGTTACTTATCTACAAAAGCCGCGAATATCAGATCACTTTTTACCCAGATATGTTTGATGAAATGCCTTCCCTGAGATTAATGAATTTTGGAGAACCTTTGTTTGCGGAGTTTTTGCAGATAACACAAAACTTATAGATTTATCTGAAGAATAAACCGTTTCAAACCCATCTATTTCTAGCCGTTACGTCCTATTCAAGTGAGATAGAAAAATTCAGAGTGAGACGCAGATAACCCCACATACAGCGAATTTCATCCGGGTGGAGTACACTTTTAGCGGGCAAGATGCCCGCACCACAAGATTTTTACAAGATTTTTATTATTAATAAAGCAAGTTCGGCTTGAGTGAGGTACACCTTGTGCGGGCAAGATGCCCGCACCACAAGAGTTTTATTATTAATATCTGTACCGGACTTGGATTAGGAAACGCTATAATCAATAGACATCTGAGCAAAAAAATTAAACATAATCAGGATTGTCGGGAATCAGTAATACATAAATTACCACAAATTGTCAAATAGTTTTCTCTGAAATCACCAACCCAAGAGAAAATGAACAATAAAAAAGGTCTGGTTGAGAACCAAACCTTGACTTAAATCCAGTGCATAACAACATCCCGAATTAATTTAACCCGTTTAATCCATTTTTAGCATCTTCCTATGGTATGTGTACAAATATCCTAAAATCTGATAATCAACCATTTCCATAGCCAAAAATAAAGGACGGAATTAGTCCCGTCCGTAAATGCCAAAATGCCAAATGATGATTGTTAATTTTTAACTTTTATCTGTGACAAATCTAAAAAATTCGCTAATTTATAGACTATTCGCGCACCAACATTACCATCCCATTCCGCATTACCAACTTCGCAAACATCAAAACCAATAATTTCCCTACCAGTATTCACTACCTCTCGGAATAAACAATAAACTTGTTCTAATTCCAGTCCTCCGGGAACGGGAGTACCCGTATGGGGGCAAAGTTTGGGATCTAAACCATCAACATCAAAACTAATATAAACTTTTTCTGGTAAATGACTGATAATTTCTCGACATAAATCTAGCCAATTTTTACCAGAGTATAATTGTTGTTTAATTACTGGATCATAGTAGGCAATAATGCGCTGATTTGATTGATTAATCATCTCTATTTCATCATCACAAATATCCCGTAAACCCACTTGGACTAACTTGGAAATTTGCGGTATTTTCATGGCATTAAACATAATGGAAGCATGGGAAAATTCAAAACCTTCATAGGCATTTCTTAAATCCGCATGAGCATCAATATGTAAAATTCCCCAGTCATCATATTGAGTAGCTAAGGCTTGAAAATACCCTAAAGGAACGCTATGATCACCACCAATAACAGCGACTTTTTTACCTAAATTTAAAGCTTTTTGACATTCTTTAAATAACCATTCATTAATTTGTTGACAACTATGATTAACAGTAACAAGAGTATCTTTTAAATTTTGAGAATCGGATATTTTTAGACCTTGTGCTAGACTTTTGATAATTGTTGCTGCTTGGCTACGATAGTATTCATTTTTTTCTAACATTTCTGCGGTATGTCTTTCCAGAAAGATACCTTGTTGCCAACCTTGGGGATGATCAAAATCAAATAAGTCTATTTGCAAAGAAGCGTCGGCAATTCTTTGTGGTCCTTGTGCTGTACCTTGATGATAGGAAACAGTGACTTCCCAGGGAACAGAAAAAATGATTAATTTAGCTGATTCATAGTTAAATGGTAAACCGAGAAAGTTACCATTTTCTTCAGCGATATCATTGGGATTATATGTTTGTAGTGAGTTATTCATTGATTAAATTACAAATTTGCAAAATTACGACTATAGACCTTTTGGTTATGATCTTGCCATGCTTGAAGTGATGAATGAGGTAATTCGGTTAATGTTGCCGATTGGATATATTCCATAAATGGACGACGTAAATGTTCATAATTTGCGAAGGCTTCAGCTATAATTGACAAATTATCCCAATCATTATTTTGACCAATTTTAGCGATCAGCCTGGTAATTGTTAATGCGTCTTCTAAGCCTTGATTTGCCCCTTGAGCCATGAAAGGAGGCATTCCATGGGCAGCATCACCAATTAAGACAATTCGCTGTTGATTCCAGGTTGGTTCTATGGTAGTATCATTAAACTTATTAATAACAGGATGAATGTAGTAAGCACGCTGACTCATATTGGCAGAAGGAGAGAGATTTACTAATTGTTGGAGAGAATCAGGAAAGCCAGCTTTTTCTATTTCTTGTCGAGCTAAATTTATTAAATCAGTTTCCACTTTTCCTGCTAAGGATTCTAGAGGTATAGGTAAATGGATAATATATCTAAATTGACCATTTCTAAAGAATAAAATCATCCTGAGATGATTATGACAATTAGAATTTATAGATGTTTTATCATTTTTAATGGTCACAAGTGCTGAATTTTCTAAAAATCTGGATTCTATTTCTGTTTGTATTGCTTCTGGGATGTCAGTTATGCCAGAACAATATATACCTGCAAATCCAGAATATTCAGGTTTAGCAAAAGGTGTATTAGGAGTATTTTGGTAAATTATTTGCCGAACAGTAGAGTTAATTCCATCTGCACCAATAATTAATTTAGCGCGGAAAGATGTTGTTGCTAATGTGGGAGAAATGGTATCTAGATTTTGTTGTGAATTTTCATCAGGGTTTTGATTTTCTGCCCAATGAGCATAGGGATTGGCTGCACTACTGATATCAGAAACACAATCTATCCGTACACAGTTGAGTTCTGGCTCATCTATGACATTAATACAACGGTGATTAGCTTTTACCCGTTCTGGGGGTAAAAGGTTTCTGAGGATGGTTTGTAATTCATACCAAGCTATTGATACTCGTCCTTCACCATATTCTTGAAACCAGTTATCAAAACCGAGAGGAATTGACAAAATTAATTGTCCTTGAAGATTTTTGATAGACCATACAGAAGGATTTACAGAGGAATTTTGCTGATTAGATAACGTGGTTTGTGTTACGGACGTATAAGCATTAACACTTAAACATTTGAGGGCTTTTAATCCATTAGGAAGAAGGTCTATTATTTGCCCAACTTGACGAAAGCTACGAGTTTGATCAATGACTAATATATTTTCGATACCGCGCTGGTATAGACCAATGGCAGTTGCTAAACCAATGGGTCCAGCGCCAACTATGACTACATCATAGATTTCTTCAGGTTTCAATTTATCTTGATAGTTTAATACCATAACATGAGGAATTGTCAAAAACTTCTGGGGTTATTTGTGGTAATTATTGTCAAACTAATTATATCTAACTTGTACCTGCAAAAAATTAAGAACGACGGGCATTTAAACAACACCATTCTTTTTTCTCCCGGATATTAGTCACAGTCCAACCATTTTGTTCTAAGGCATTAGCAACAGCCTTTGATTGTCCTATTAAAATACCACTAAATATACCCCAAGTGCTAGATTTAGTAATTGCGGTCATTTCTGGGAGTAATTGAATAATGACATCGGCTAAAATGTTACAAACAATACCATCTACTGGTTGATCAATTGTTTTCCTGACCGTGTCTACACTACCTTCTAGGGGAATTAAACAATCTGGAGGGATATGATTCAGAGTGCAATTACTAAAAGTAGATTTTACTGCTAAGGGATCATTATCAACGGCATAGACCTTAGTAGCACCTAATAATATTGCCCCAACACCTAAAATACCTGAACCACAACCAATATCGGCAATAGTCGAGGGTTTTTGGTTCTCTGCTATGTCAGAAAAGTGCATTTCTAGGGATTCTAAACATAATTGAGTGGTAGCGTGATTACCTGTACCAAAGGCTACACCCGGATCAAGGAGTATGATTAAGCGTTCTGTAGTAGTGGGTAAAGGTAGCCAAGCGGGATTAATCAAGAAGCGATCGCCTATTTCCTCGGGTTGCCAATGTTGTTTCCAACTACTGGACCAGTCTTCTTCATCAATTAAGTGCCAATTTAGCACAGGAGGGGGGAATCCTAGAGATATAGCATCTTCACCCAAGGATGATGATAATTCTTGCAAATCTGGTAATTCTGCTTGAAAACTGGGCAAATAAGCCTTAACCAATAAGTTATGGTCTTTAATTTCCACTGCTGTACCACGAGTGCCAAACTTTTCTAATCGCCAATATATAGTATCTTCTAAATCTGGGTTAGATATAATATTGATTTCCCACCAAGTATTTGCCATAGAATTTGAGATTAGTAATAGGTAATGGTGCAAAAACAAACCAAACCATCAGAATATAGCATTTTCTAGTCCACTGAAGTAGATTCATAGCTGCGTTTATCTGCGGTTAAATTGCTCATTTTATTTTTGAACATGAAAAGTTTTAAATTCCCGACTTCTGGAAAGAAGTCGGGATCTTATTGTTCGATAATTAAAATGATATTTCTAATTATCAAATTACTTAATCATCCTCATCTCATAAATCAAAAAAAATCACAGTCTAGAATTAAAGTGTCACTGTATAAGCGTCCCTAATGCCCGATACTTTCTTAATTTCTTCTAAAATGCCTTCAGGTAGAGGATCATCAATGCTCAAAGCCATCACAGCATCACCACGAACGATTTTTCTACCGACTTGCATACTAGCAATATTGACATTAAAACTGCCCAGGAGAGAACCGAGTTTACCAATGATACCTGGTACATCACGGTGGAGAGTAAACAACATATATTTACTGGGGGGGACATTAATAGGAAATCCGTCAATGTCAGTTAAGTGAATTTCCTTATCACCCAATAAAGCACCAGTTACAGAATGTGTACCTAAAGTACCTGTAGTTTGTAAGTGCAATGAACCTGCATAGTCACGGGCTGAAGCATCTCTAGTTTCAATTACGCGAATACCTCTTTCTTTTGCTTCTATGTTAGCGTTAACATAATTTACCCGTTCGCGGAGGGCTTGGTAAAGTAGTCCTTTGAGGGCGGCTATAATCAGGGGCTGACTTTTATTAGTTGCCAAGTCTCCTTGTAGGGTAACATTAAGTGTCTCTACTCTGCCACCTGTGAGTTGACCAACTAAATTTCCCAAAGTTTCCGCTAATTCCATATAGGGTTTAAACTCTTCGAGGACATCAGGACCGAGTCCGGGAATATTCACAGCGGAACGGGCTGGTAGTCCTAATAACACATCCCGAATTTGTTCAGCCACGTCTATAGCCACGTTTACCTGGGCTTCAGCCGTAGAAGCACCGAGGTGAGGAGTAAGAATGACATTTTTACCCAAACCTAGCAAATCAGATTCACCCAAGGGTTCAGAATCAAACACATCTAAAGCAGCCCCAGCAATTGTACCCTCTTTAATAGCCACAGCTAAAGCTGCTTCGTCTATAATACCACCACGGGCGCAATTAATAATTCTGGTGGTGGGTTTCATTAAAGCCAAAGTTTTGGCGTTGATTAAATTAGCGGTTTCTGAGGTTTTAGGAATGTGCAAGGTGATATAATCAGCTTGCTGGAAGAGCAAATTTAACTCCACCAGTTGACAACCAAGTTGTTCGGCTCTTTCTGTAGAGATAAATGGATCATAGGCTAAAAGTTTCATTCCCATGGCTTTAGCTACGGAAGCAACATGAGAACCTATTTTACCTAAGCCGACAACACCGAGAGTTTTTTTGTATACTTCTGAACCAACATAACTTTTGCGGTCCCATTCACCACGTTTCACTGAAGCATTAGCATCGGGAATATGACGAGATAGGGATAACATCATAGCTAGAGCGTGTTCTGCGGCCGCAATGGTATTACCCTCTGGAGAATTGACAACGACAATACCTTTGCGAGTAGCTGCGGGGACATCAACATTATCCACTCCCACGCCAGCGCGGCCAATAATTTTTAATTTGACTCCAGCCTCTATAATATCTTGAGTGACGCGAGTTCCAGAACGAATCATCAGCGCATCATACTCACCAATGATAGCTTTCAGTTCATCGGGTTTCAACGTAGTTTTGATATCAACTGTAGCCACTTGAGAAAGAATATCAATCCCAACTTGATCAATTGGATCAGAGACAAGAACCTTAGACATAATAACTCGATTTTAGTTAACAGATTGTGCTGTACAAGACTTTTTAGTTTATACCAATTTCATGTAAAGCTGCACAGAATCATCAAATCCATTCCATTATCCCTCCTTATCTGCGTTTATCTGCGGTTAATTATTTTCAAAATCTCATTTATTTAAATACTAGTATATATAAATACAAATAAAGTGCGTTATATCTAATATTGTATGTAGCTTGGATACTCGGATTTTCTAAGAAGTTGGGTATCCGATTTTAGCAAACATTTGTAAATTTTCCTTTCTCCAGATCACATCTATTTTTCTATTTGTTTTGACTTCTAAAACCCTAATTCCTGTTTTTGGTAATTGCTTTAAATGATCTGCTAATTCTTCCCAAGCAGTAATTAACTGATATTGTACATTATAGGTAGCGCATAATTGGCAAAAATCAATATTTTGGGGAGTAGCAAAAAACTCTTCAAAGGGTGGATTAAATTTAGCAATGGGTAGCATTTCAAAAATTCCCCCACCATTATTATTAATTAAGATAATCGTCAAATGTCCGATAAATTTATCGCTAATTAAAAACCCATTTGTATCATGCAATAAAGATAAATCTCCGGTTAATAAAACACTACTTTGTTGTTGATGTGCGATTCCTAAAGCCGTGGAAAGTGTACCATCAATACCATTTGCACCGCGATTAAAATAAGGTTTAATTCTTAAATTATTCGGTTTCCAGAAAAATTCTACATCTCGCACTGGCATACTATTAGCAATAAATAAAGGTGTTTCTGGTGGCAGAATTTGGGAAATTAACCACGCTACTTTACTTTCGATTAATTCGTCTAGATTTTGCAAATAATCATCAATATTTTTTCTAACTTGTTTCTCTATCTTACACCATTTTTGTAAATATTCATTTTCTGCTAATTTCTCAATTTCTAATTCGCTGCTAATTTCTGTGACGGATATTCTTAAATGTCTGGTTTTTCCATGTAAAGAATCTAGATTTTGATCACAATTATCAATGATCAAACGTTCAGATTTAGTATTAATTAACCAATTTCTTAATTCTTTACTTGTAGGCATTTCTCCAATTTGAATTACCATTTCTGGTGTTAATTCTTTGGCAAGTTTTTCATTTCTGAGGATGATATCATAGGTAGAAATTAAATAGGGATTTAAGTCTGCATAATTTCTCACTGGAGAAAGTCCTTCAGCTAAAACAGGCCATTGGAGAGATTGACTTAATCGCGCGATCGCTCTACAATATTCTTCAGATAGCTGTGTTTGAGCTACACCAGCGATAATAATTCCTTTTTGACACTTGATTACTGGTAATTGATAATTAGTAATTGCTACTGGGCTGGAAGCCACTGCTGAAAAGAAATCTGACACATCTAAAGTAACGTTAGTACCATCAGAAATGGGAGCGAGCGGGTCACGGAAAGGTATATTTAGATGTACCGGACCAAAATTAGGAAATTGACAACGTTCCCAAGCGTAAATAACCGTTTGTCTGAGATAAGCTAACATTTCTAAATTTGGGGAGGGTGTAGCTAATTCCCCTTGCCAATTGGGATAATTACCGTATAATTTTACTTGGTCAATAGTTTGTCCAGAATGACAATTTCTTAATTCTGCCGGTCTATCAGTGGTTAATATCAATAAAGGAACACGACTTTCTTTAGCTTCAATTACCGCTGGATAAAAATTTGCCCCCGCAGTTCCCGAAGTACAAACTAATACTACAGGTTTTCCTGTCGCTTTTGCTCGTCCCAACGCAAAAAAAGCCGCCGAACGTTCATCTAAAATCGGCATAGCTTGAATATGCGGTATTTGTTGAGCAAAAGCCACTGTTAAAGCTGTAGAACGAGAGCCAGGACAGATTACAGCGCATTCCAAACCCAAACGTTTAAGTGTTTCCGTTAATACATAAGACCAAATTTGATTAAGATTGTTAAAATTAAGCTGCATTTTATTGGTGTCCAGACTAGCCGGGACTGTAATTAACCGGAGATAAACATAGATGATTTTGTACCTTATTAAACTAAGAAACCCTAGATAATAGCTGACGGAAATGCAGTATTGGCATAGTAAATAAACCCCAAGCCAAACCAGTAATCAAACCGAAAGGAGTAACAATATAATTATTAAAATCCCATAAACCGAAAATCTGGGCTGCTAATTCCAAAGGATAGGCCATCATAAACACCGTAGCACAAGCAGCGCCATTTCTACCATACTGACTTAACCAAAAAACACCTTTGCCATGAGTTAAACTATACAAAATCCGAGTTATTAATAAACCTGTCACTGTGCCATAACAGCGCATACAAACCGCCATAATAAAAGGTGGCGCTAACTCCAAACCCATAGTAGGCTGGGGACAGACATGATCACCCATAAAGTAAATAATATCCGCAATACCCGGAAGCAAAAACACACCAGACCCAGCGAGAAAGGGAGCAAGAGCAGGACCAAAAACCATACCAGCTAACAGGAAATCAGCAAAAAAACTCACCCAATTAACTTGTAACCCTCTTAATAAAACTACCCTTTCCATATTCTCTCCGTGTCCTGTGCGCCTCTGTGGTTCGTTTTCTGCAATTAGTTAGTATTCTAGAGTAGAAAATACCCAAAATCATTATAAATCATCATTTGGATCTATCCCCATTGCCCGTAAACGTTCGGCTAATTGTGCAGCTTTTCGTTCTGCTTGTTCAGCCCTTTGTTGTTGCTGTTCAGCCCTGAATTTTTGTAATTGGGCTTCTTCTTGACCTACCAATAACAAATTACCATCTAAATCCCACCAGCGCAGCCAAAGTTGTTCAGGATTATTTAAGTAACTTCCTTGCCATAGTCCCAATTCTACAGCTAATGGCGCAATAGGATAATGTCCACGTTCGTTAGGCTGGATTTTTTGGTAAGCAAAATCCACCAAATGATAAACCTCTAATTTGCCATGATTAACTTCATAGATGGCATAATAGGGAACACGGATAATACGTTCATATACCCACAATTTACCAGGTTTTTCACCTTCCTGTAAACCCGCTAGAGGGGTTGAATCTCTTTCCTCGTCACCATTACCACTGGCTAATTCTATAACAATTAATGGAGGAATATATTCCCGCCATAATACATAGGAACGACGAATTTTACCATCTAATCTTGGTGCTACATCAGGGACATAAAACCAATCTGGTGCTATGCTACCTTTTTCTGGTGGTTCAGTTTCGCGCCAGTAAATACCACAATCTTGACCTATACAAAATTGTCCATCAGGATGTAATTTTTGTAAACTTTGAATTATGGAATCTGTGATGATAATACTTTGGGGATGTTCTTGAAAATTCTTCACGAATGTACCATCAGACTCTGGGAGTTGAGTATGATCAGGAAACTGCGGTGGTATAGCAATATCAGCCAGGGTTTCACTCATCCTATTTAAAAGATTGCAGTTGTTAATTTAGTATTATATCAGAGAATAGGGAGCGCGTAATTACTGGATATTGTATTATAAAGTTTATACGGTCATCTGCCACAGATTATGATTTGCTGCTTAAACCCGGATTGTTCCCAGCCTATCAACCCTGATCATCACAAGTTCTGTCAATCTTGCAGAACCCCATTAATACCATTATTAATCAATCGCTTTCAAGTATTGCGGGTGCTTTCTAATGAAGGTGGTTTTGGGAGAACCTATTTAGCGGAAGATAGCCAAAAGTTAAATGAACCCTGTGTAATCAAGCAACTTGCACCTAAACAGTCAGGAACTTACGCTTTAAAAAAAGCCACAGAGTTATTTATTGAAGAAGCTAAACGCTTACAAGATTTAGGAGAACACCCGCAAATACCAACACTGTTTGCTTATTTTGAAGATAATGGTTTTCTCTATTTGGTACAGCAGTTTATTAAAGGGGATAATTTATTAGATGAATTAGAACAAAAGGGGAAATATCACGAAATTCAAATTAGAGAATTATTACTAGATTTATTACCATCTTTAAAGTTTATTCATGAACGCCAGGTTATTCATCGAGATATTAAACCACAGAATATCATGCGCCGAGCCAGTGATGGTAAATTGGTATTAATTGATTTTGGGGCATCAAAACAATTAACTATCACAGTTCACACCCAAATAGGAACACAAATTGGTTCTTATGGATATAGTCCACTGGAACAAATACAAGGTGGTGAAGCTTATCCAGCCAGTGATTTATTCGCTTTAGGTGCAACTTGTTTTCATTTATTAACAGGGGTTAATCCTTTTAATTTATGGACAATCAATGGTTTTAGTTGGGTGAATAATTGGCGAGAAAATTCACCTGTTTCTGTTAGTCAGGATTTGGGGAAAGTTTTAGATAAGTTGTTGAAAATTGAGATTCAAGAACGGTATCAATCTGCGGATCAAGTCATCAAAGATATACAAATTTCTCAAAATCAAATTTCGGGAAATTCTCCAACTACAATCAATCGTCGCGGTTTTATCTATGGAGGATTATTTTTAGGTGGTGTAACTGTTGCATTTATAGGACAAAGTTTATTTTCTGGGAAGCAAAATCAAACTTTAATTCCCGAAAATACAATCACTCCTGAAAATACAACAACTCCTGAAAATACAACAACTCCTGAAAATACACCAACACCTGAAAATAACCTGAAAACCTTTAGTTTTGAAGTGGTCAGCACTAACGCAACCGGAAACATCATTAACCGACGGAATGAAAGTGCAAAATATTTCACAGAAGATTTGGGAAATGGTGTGACATTGGAAATGGTGGAAATCCCAGGGGGAACATTTATCATGGGTTCACCGGAAAACGAAGCGGGAAGGTTTTCAAACGAAGGTCCCCATCAAGTTACTGTTCCTGCTTTCTTCATGGCAAAATATGAATTGACACAGGCACAATATCAAGCTATCATGGGTAGTAACCCTTCTCTATTCCAAGGCAATAATCGCCCAGTGGAAAGAGTCAGTTGGAATGATGCAGTTACTTTTTGTCAAAGGTTAAGCCAGAAGACACAGAAATACTACAGATTACCCAGTGAAGCTGAATGGGAGTATGCTTGTAGAGCCGGAACTACCACACCGTTTTATTTTGGTGAAAGTATTACCCCAGAATTGGTAAACTATGATGGTAATTCCACCTATGCTTCTGCACCAAAAGGACAGAATCGTCAACAAACTACAGATGTAGGTTCTTTTCCCCCTAATGGTTTTGGTTTGTATGATATGCACGGTAATGTGTGGGAATGGTGTTTGGATGACTATATAAATAATTATAATACCGCGCCTAAAGGTGGTAGTGCTTTGACAGGGACAAGTAGTGAAAAGCTACTGCGTGGCGGTTCTTGGTACAGCTATCCCTCTAATTGTCGTTCGGCTAATCGTGGCTATAATGGTCCGGGCTTCGTCAGCATATACGACAACGGTTTTCGTGTTGTGTATGGTGATGCGTTGACTTAGTAGCCGTTTACACTCTTGCTCTTTTCCCTTTTTCGATCGCATCACAGCGATCAATTTTTTTTTAAAGTTAGAGTAGGGTATATTGTACGATAATAACAGAGTTTTTCGGTCATGTCAAGTTTTATTTTGTCAGAATCAGGTGGTTATCGAGCGAAGTCGAGATAATATCCAGGATTTGAGGATTTTCAGGATATTGTTGACAAATTTCTGGTTTTCCTTTTTTAAAAAATTGCAGTTGTTAATTTAGTATAACTTAAGTAGTTTAGACTGTTGCAAAGCGATCGCTCAATTTTGTCATTATTGCGTGGTTAATATTCATATATACCATTTTTACCCCTGCTGATATATTTATACAATAATGTATTCATGTATATATAAATAATTCAAAAAACATTTAATTTAAGTTATTGATGTTTTGTAAAACTCATGAGTAATTACTAATAATGACCATTCAAACAATAGATTTTATGGTAAAATGTGAATTGTTGATTGCAATAAAATTTTTATGTCACTTATTAAATTTGTTGATTTATTTGCAGGAATTGGGGCAATAAGATTAGGTTTAGAACAAGCTTGTCAATCTTTAGGATTTAAAAGTGAATGTGTTTTAACATCCGAAATAAAAACTTCAGCAATTCAAGTTTATCAAGAGAATTTTCAACAAGATAAAATATGGGGTGATATTACTACAATTTCAACTCAACAAATACCTGATTTTGATATTTTATTAGCTGGGTTTCCCTGTCAACCTTTTAGTAGTGCAGGAACAAGACAAGGATTTTTAGATACTAGAGGAACGCTGTTTTTTGAAATCGAACGAATTTTAAAAGATAAATCACCGTTTGGTTTTTTATTGGAAAATGTGGAGGGTTTAGTACAACATGATGATGGGAGAACATTAACAACTATTGTTAATAAATTAGAACAATTAGGTTATCAGGTAAAATATGATGTTTTAAATGCTAAAGATTTTGGTGTTCCTCAAGATAGAAAAAGAGTTTATATAGCAGGAACTAAAACAAATGCTATTTCTCTAAATTTCTCTAAAAATGCTAAACCCAGATTATTAGATATTTTAGAAACAGGTTGTCCGACTTTACAAACTAATTTTGCCAAAAAATTATTACAACAATATTCTATTGAAGAACTTTATGGAAAATCAATTAAAGATAAAAGAGGAGGAGAAGATAATATTCATAGCTGGGATTTAGAATTAAAAGGAAATGTGAGTTTAGTACAAAGGGAATTATTGAATTTATTGCTAAAACAAAGAAGAAGAAAAATATGGTCTGCAAAAAAAGGTATTCACTGGATGGATGGAATACCATTAACGGTAGATGAAATTGCTACTTTTTATCCCCATCCTAAATTAGCAGAAATGTTAGATGATTTAGCAAATAAAGGTTACTTAAAATATGAACATCCTAAAGATATTCAGGAAGTAATAAATAAAGATGGTAACAAAGTGAAAAAAAGAGAATATAGATTTGATTTACCCAAAGGATATAATATTGTAGTTGGTAAACTTAGTTTTCCGATCAATAAAGTTCTCGCTCCTGATGACATTGCACCCACTTTAGTAGCTACGGATATGCAGAAATTAGCAGTAGTTGATGGGGATGGTTTAAGATGTTTAACAATTAGAGAAGGATTAAGATTGTTTGGTTTTCCTGAAAATTATCACATTAATTTACCTATTAATAAAGCATTTGATTTATTGGGAAATACCGTAGTAGTTCCTATTGTGAGAGAAATTACAGAAAGAATAGTTATACAAAAAATGTTATCAGTTCCTAATCAAGTTTATGTATTAAGTAAATAATACTAATAAGACTTAAAAAATCATAATTCTCCTTGAGTATGATCCCAATAATTAGTTTTCACTCTTTCTAACCAGTTATCGCTATCTTTGCTTGTTATATAATACTGCATAAGAGTATCATATAAAGCTGTAACAAAATTATATCTTGAGGGAAATGGTTTATATTTAGTTTTTTCAGAGTACCACGAAATAGGTCTAATATTATATATGACATTTCTTTTCGCTTGACATCTAACAGGATATCTGTCAGATTTCCCTGTAATTTCCCAAATCTTTTTCAACCACACTTTTTTAACTTTAAATTTGTAATCTTGTATATCATAAGAAAATATTAAATAGTCAGCATCTAATCTATATGCTTGCTTGGTTAGTGAATCACAGTATGCTTCAAAATTTGCTACATCAAAATTAGCTGAAGAATAAAAAGACTTAATTTCTAATAAACCAGTAATATTTGAATTTTCATCAACCAAAAAATCAGGGAACTCTTGAGTATTTTGTTTCGTCCTGAAATTAATATTTTTTTGTCTCATCCATTCAGTAAACCATTCTTGAAATAAATCTCCAACAGCACTTTTTTCATTGATTTTCACAGATATGTTCAGAAAGTCAAACAGAATTTCTCCTTCTTGTTTTGTAATTTCATCCTGAATTAATAAATTGTAAATTTGAGTAGCAATAGGATGATATTGAATCATAAGTTTTTTTTTGATCCTGTTTATGGATATTTAGTTTAATGATATCAGACTTTTTAGGGTGATGTAAAGGTTTATTTTGTCAGAATCAGGATTTACAGGATTTGAGGATTTTCAGGATATTGTTGACAAATTTCTGGTTTTCCTTTGCGTCTTTGCGTCTACCCTGCGGGATCTCTAAGAGAGATTGAGCGAAACTGAATATTAAATGTTCTCAGAATCTGACAATTTTTAAACTTCTCCTGCTGTAATTAGAGCATAATTATATATTTTAGGACTGATCCTTGTACCTTTTATTATTAAATCATCCAAAATATTTTTGACACTATCAATTAATCCTTGTTCTTTGGCTAAAATAATTACTCCAACTAAACCAACAATTGGTAAACCTCTACCAATAGCAACTTTTCTACCAGCTTTTTCATCAATTAAAAGTTGATCAGCTTTTAATTCTTCTGCCAAAATAATCGCAGCACATTCTCCTAAATCTAAATCTGTTTCTAATTGCAAATTTTTAATCAGTTCGTGATTATTTATAGAACGAACTTCCAGCCATGATACTAATTTTACAGCTAAAACAGCAGGATGATTTCCTGTGGTTAATTCTTCATAGACTTGTTGAGGAATTATCACTCTGCCAAAAACAGCCTGAAGTAAATCTAATTTACCAATTTTAGCAAGTTCACTTAATGGGGTTGTATCAGAAACAATAATCATAAATTATTTGCTTTTAACCCCATTCTCGCTTGATTGATTTCTGACTGAAATTCCTCTAAACTCATACTATCGTCAAAAAGAGATATATCATATTTAGACATTAACTCAATCATATCTAATCGAGAAATTCCTAATAATTGACTAGCTTTACCACTACTAATTTCTCCGTGTTTTAGTAGTGTCATTACATAAGCTTCTTTAGCTTTATTTTCTGCTTCTTTTCTGATAGTGTCTGTGACGCTATGGATGGGAATGGTAAACTCTACTTTAGTCATACAATCACATTTGTTTATTTTGATGATGCTTATATTATAAACCCACAGAGGTAGTTAAGTAGGTGGACGTGAAATAACCAAAATGTGTAACGATATGTAAATTTACCTCAATGCGTTATTGTAGTTGAGTTTTAGCCATTTCACAAAACGAAATATATTTTGATTTTCCTCCGCCCACCTACTTATATCTTCCAAATATTGGATTTTACCACGGAGGGAACTAAATAATTCTGCTGTTGAACTTTTTACAACAATATTTTCTGGTGAAAAAAAAGTGATTCTGACAATTTAATTTTATAATCTCATGAGTTTTGACAACGTTTGTAAACTACTAGCAGAAAAATATCCCTTTGATTTTGCTAAATGGTTACTTCCCCAAGCACCAAAAACCATCAAAGTCTTAAAAACCGAATTGAGTATAGAACCAATTCGCGCTGATTTTGTCACCTTCTTACAAACAGAAAATCGGATTTTACTGAATTTCAAACCAACCCACAATCTAAACCTCCAATTCCTTTTAGAGAGTTAGATTATTCAGTGAGATTAATCCGTACATATCAAGTTCCTGTTACTCAAGTCGTGATTTTCTTACAAGAAACAACAGACGAAATCGCTTTTACCGAAGCATACATCAATGAAACCACACATCACCGTTATCGTGTCATCAGAATGTGGGAACAAGATTCAGCTTTATTTCTCGATAATCTGGCATTATTACCATTAGCACCATTAACCCGGACAAATTCACCTCAAGGCTTATTATCCCAGATTGCCAATAATGTTGCTAAAATTGCAGATAGGGAGACTAAACAGGATATTGCAGCTTACACAGAGATTTTAGCAGGTTTGCGATTTGAGAAAGACTTTATTCGTCAATTGTTAAGTGAGGATATTATGCAAGAGTCAGTCATTTATCAGGATATTTTGCAGAAAGGAGAACAGAAAGGAGAACAGAAAGGAGAACAAAAAGAAGCAGTTAAATTTTGTCTACGTTTACTTAATCAAAGATTTGGGGAAATTGATTCTTTAATAGTTGAAAGAGTCAAAGGTTTACCTGTAGAACAGTTAGAAAATTTAGGTGCTGCATTGTTTAATATTTCTGAAGTTGCTGATTTGGTAACTTGGTTAAATCAACAAGATCATCAGAACGAATAGTGGTGTTGGGTTTTGCAACCCAACCTACTTGATAATTATAGATTTTCGGTTTGCACTGCGTGAATAAAACTTCCTCCACAATATTTTGAGTAAATGATCACTAAACATCAAGAAAAATATCAACATCAATCTGAGCCTGTTTTAAAATACTCCTTAGTGTTCCTTCCTTAATTTCTCCATGATGCGGAATGGTTGTTTTTTGATTTGTTGCTGCATTAAACCAAATTTCATGATCTCCTTTAGCTGCAAGGTAAAACTCAAATCCTAGCTTTCCTAACTTTCTAGTCACTTCTCGATAGGAAAAACCCCCTAATCTCCCCATTACACTTCCATAATTAACGGATATTCAAATTGAGAAGGTAAATCTTGTAAATGAAAATTATGATTTCTTTCTTTCTCCAATTCCAATAATACCTTAGCTACATCTTCAGCAATTTCTATGGCTTCTTGTACTGTTTTACCTTCTGCCAATAAACCTTGTAAATCATCACTTGTAGCTACAAAATATTCTTGTTCATCTTCAATAAATTTTTCAATTTTGAGTCGAATTAGCATTTGCATTTAGTTAACCTTGATAGTGAGTACAGGAATAAATGGTACTGCTTATATTATATTATATTATATTTCTCTGTGTTCTCTGTGCCTGGAGTGGTTTATTTAATTATATTTTATACAAAACACAAAGGCGGGCAAGATGCCCGCACCACAAGATTGAGAATGTTAAAAGCGGTATTTCTTAACCTACATTAGCAACATAAGGACTTGTTAATTTATCCAATTGCTGAAGTAACAGACTGAGGAATAAACCCACATCTGTTACTACCCCTACAGATTCTATTGAACCACGATCGCTCAATTTCGTCACTACGGCCGGGTTAATATCCACACAAACCATCTTCACACCTGCGGGTGTCATATTTCCTACCCCGATGGAATGTAACATGGAAGATAGCATCAAAATCATATCTGCACCTTGGATAATTTGCGAATATTCCTGTTGTGCTAATATCAAGTTCATTTGGGTATCGGGTAAAGGTCCATCATCACGAATTGAACCAGCGAGGGAGAAGGGAATATTATTTTTCACACATTCATACATCACCCCACTGCTAATTGCTCCTGCTTCTACAGCTTTAGAAATACTACCAAACCTGCGGACGGTATTAATTACCTTGAGATGATGTCTATGTCCACCGCGTACCGCTACACCGCGCTTCATATCCACACCCAGGGAAGTACCCAAGATATTTTGTTCCATATCATGAACAGCGATCGCATTTCCGCCCAAAAGACCTTGAACGTAACCTTCTCTAATTAGTCGTGACAGATGTTCACCACCACCAGTGTGAATGACCACAGGACCAGTAGTGACAACTACTTTACCACCACTATCCTTAATTTTACGTAATTCCCAAGCCACTTGTTCCACAACTAATTCTACTCGTCTTTCGCTGGAAACACCGGAGGACATGAAGCTAAATTCTTGGGCGTTGCGTTGTTCTCGTGATTCGGCTTTGCGGATAGTGCGGATACCCAAGACATCAACTACTACCTGTTCACCAATTTCTAAATCCCGCAATAGTTTACATTTTGCTACTATACCATTACTAGTTTGAGAAATAGCGATCGCTCCATCCATGCGTTGATTTTCCACTTTCAGCCATTGTCCATTTACCCGAACTTCAGTAGGATAAATCGTGCTGACATAGAAATCATCAGGGGCTACACCCGCTTGTAAAACTGGTTCTAATTTAGAATCTCGTTCATCTTGGGGTAAATCAACTGCGCCCAAATCAATCAACTGAGATATAATCTCTTCCATGACATCATGGGATGGTGCAGATACCCGAACCTCAGCAGCGGAAGTGCTTTGACGTTGTTCTCCCAAGTTGAATTTCAGAACTTGGAAACTTCCCCCCATTTCCACGATTAAATCTAAAGCGCGGTTAATTAACCCTGCATCTAGTAAATGCCCTTCCATGCGAACCACACGACTTTCTACAGATACATTAGCGTGTAGTTCTTCTCTCACAGGTTCTGTAACCCGCAAGGTCAAGCATTTAGCAGCACCACCAGCCTTGAGAAATTCCGTCAAAGGAGTTTCAATGACTTGAAAACCAACCTCTGCTAACCGTGATTTTAAACCATCACTGGCTTTGTTCATAATCACGATACTATCAACATTCACCGCATTACAAGCAAAGTTAACAGCATCAGCTTCCATAATAGCGATGCGCTTTTCTGGTGCGACGCGCATTTCAATAACGCGGTTAGAATAGGAATCAAAAGCACCGGGATAATACAGCAAATAACCATTTGCTAAAGGACAAAAACAGGTATCAAGGTGGTAAAAACGCTCATCCATTAAGCGCAGAGAAATCACCTCAATATCCAACCATTTAGCCAGGAAGGGGTGAGAATCCAATTCTGACCGAAAACCATATCCAGCCCATAACCAACGCCCTTCCCGGTCTAAAAGCGCGTCTCCAGCGCCTTCAAAGGGGAGGTCTTTGGGTAGAGTGTAAACATTAAAACCATTTTCTGCAAACCACTGTTGAAAATACGGTTCTTCTCCCTGACGTTCCTTATGTAAAAAGCGGCTGAGAACAACATTTTCACCCAGAACCAAACCCGCATTGGCACTGAATACCATATCAGGCCAGCCTTTTTCGGGAGCGACCAAATCAACAATGGCATGATCTTTAATGACATTGTATAATTTATTCCATTGTTCTACAGCGCGATCGCGTGAAGACTTATGAATATTACCTTCCATCCAAGGATTAATCACATAATCCACATCATAATGGTCGGGAGCGCACATCAAAAAACGAATTTGGGAAACCATAAAAATTTTACGAACTTCTAAAATGCTACTAATGTCTTCTGGATACAGAGTTTTGGTGTTACAAGTCTGTCAAATCTGCTACTTAATCGCTACCTTGTGTTCTTGGTAGGCTTTACAAGGATATCGTTATTATTCTATAACTGCTAGGGACAATATGAGAAAATAAAGTAAAAATGTCTTATTGGGGATGTTATAGTGTGGCTAATAACCCTTTAGGGAAAAGCATATTGAAGTTAGAGATAAAATGAAATAGCATATTCTTATATACTTTACTAGTAAACAGCATCCTTAATAGGATTTTCTATATTGGAATATAGGCGAAAAATGAAAATCAAATTCTCAAATTTAGGTTCTATTGAAGAAACAGAGTTAGACTTGCGTCCTCTGACAGTAATTATTGGACCAAATAACTCAGGTAAAACTTATATTGCTTATTCTACCTATGGTTTGTGGCAACGTACTGGTAGAACCGTATATCCCCAATATGTATTTAATAATTTAAAACTTAATCAGCAAGGAGAAGGTATTTGGTCATTGACAATAGATAATGATCTACTTGATTTATTTATAAAAGATGCGGAAGAAACAGCAAAAAATTTTCAAGGAAGTGCTTTAGAATCATTTTTTCAAGATTCAAGTCGTAAACTTTTTGCAAGAACATCATTTGCAATGATGATTGAAAGACAAGAAGTAGAAACTGCGATCAATCAATTAATTCAGCGAGGTGCTATCCCTTTGACAGATGAAACTTCCTTGAGAATTACAAGAGAAGATAATGTTTTGTTTTTTAAAATGGAAATAGAAAATGAGGAAATAAATAAAAGTATAACGTTAAAATTTAGAGAGATGCTAAACCACTTTAGCGATCATCCTGATTTAGTATTTATATTGAGTGTTAAGCAAGTGCTTTTTTCTAATGTTTTTCCTTTTCCTGCTGAAAGAAATGCGTTTATAAATATATATAAAATACTTGAGACGAAAAGATATCGAATACTGAAACAAAAAGAAAGAGAGTTATGGCTTGCAACTAATCAAGAAGGTTTTGACTTAATTAAACAGTCAAAAGATATTCGTTATCCACAACCTGTAGAAGATTTTTTAGATTTTTTATCTGATATAAACCTTGAAGATGAAGAAGAAATAGATAAAATATATTCAACAAGTAGTAAAAATGAATTTCAGAAGTTAGCAGATGTAATTGAAAACCAACTACAAAATAAAAACCAAACCATCTTAAAGTCTACTCCAATAGGTGGAAAAGAAATAAAAGTTTTAGTTAAGACGGACTTAGAAATTGATCTATATAATGCTTCTTCTTCCATTAAACAACTTGCACCATTGCTTTTATATTTAAGATTTCGTGCAAGTAAAGGTGATTTTCTGGTAATAGATGAACCAGAGATGAACTTACACCCAGAATCACAAGCCAAGCTGCTGGAATCATTATCTATCCTTGTTAATCTTGGTGTGAGAATTTTACTCACAACCCATAGTCCTTATGTTATGGCACATTTGAATAATTTAGTTAATGGTAATCATGAAAATCCTGAAATATTAAAACGTCAATCTTCATCTTTATATCTTCAAGATGAAAGAGCATTTTTACCTATAGATAAAGTTAGCGCGTATGAAATGAAAGATAATAAATTAGTTTCATTAAATGATCCAGATTATGGCATTAGATGGGATACTTTAAGTGATGTTGCTGTAGATATTCAACAAAAGTTTTTTGAAATTTATCAAGCAGGACAAGAAAAAGCAGATGAAACAGAAGAATAATTCTAATCTTCAGGATAAAAAAGATAAACTTGACTGGCAAAATTTTAACTTTTTAGAAAATCTGCTAGTGTTCTGTACAGTACCAGGAAGAATTGTTCCTAAAGAAAGTGGAGTACATTTTAGAATAACGTTAGATTCTCAAAATAAATCTCTATGTATTTTATTTGAAATAGATAGAAAAAATGATCCTCTGATCAAGAATCAAGCATTAAAGCGTCCAGATTATATGTCTCTTTATATTGATTCTAATTCTTGTATTTGTACTATTATTGAAATGAAAGGAAAGAATCACAACTCCTTAGAAAATGGAATTGAACAAATTTTACAATTGAAAGAAATTTTACAAAATGAAATATCTGATCATTTACCAACTAAATTCAAAATTAAATGTCAAGGAATTTTATTAACTCCCTACAATTCACAAATTCCATTTAAAAAAATAGCGGAGTTAGCTGCAAATGGTTTTATTATTTTACCTATTCAATATGATCATAAAGCTGAATTATATCCTTATGTTTCCAAGCTAAATAAGATAACAGATAAATATAATCATCAAGAAATTACTGAATCAATGGCTTTATTGATTGAAGAGATTTTAACAAAAAAAGCATTACCAAAACGTATAGAAGATGACTATTATTCCAGAAATTTTGTAATTAAGAGGGATAGAAAAGGGATTTATATTAATTATTTATTACCAGATGAAACAGATTATATAACTTTATTATCGAATACGAAATTTACCGAAGTTAATATAGAAGAAAATGAATATCAGCAAAAGATCAAAGATGAATTAGAATTACTTAATCTGATAAATAGATTAGCAATAAAGTTTTCAAATAGTCAAATATTAGAGTCTAATAACTAACTTATCTATTAGACAATCAAATAAGTAACGGTGGGTTACGCAGTGGCTAACCCACCCTACAATAGAAAGAATATTTGCTGTTATGAAAACTTACTTGTTAGGTTGAGGAGTCATCCGCAAATAAGGTTTAATTTCTTGATAGCCTTTGGGAAACTTTTCCTTGAGGACTTCAGGATCTTTCAAAGATGGTACAATCACTACATCTTCACCATCTTTCCAGTCTGCGGGGGTAGCAACACTGTAATTATCAGTTAATTGCAAAGAATCAATGACGCGCAAAATTTCATCAAAATTGCGTCCCGTGCTGGGAGGATAGGTAAAAGAAAGACGGAGTTTTTTATTGTTATCAATCACAAACACAGAACGGACTGTAACAGTAGCCGCTGCGTTAGGGTGAATCATATCATAAAGTTCGGAAACTTTACGATCTGGGTCTGCCAAAATTGGGTAATTCAGGGTAGTGCTTTGGGTTTCTTCAATATCTCCCACCCAACCCTTGTGAGATTCTACATCATCAACGCTCAACGCGATCGCTTTCACGTTGCGTTTGTCAAATTCTGGTTTGAGTTTCGCAACAGTTCCTAGTTCGGTGGTGCAAACTGGTGTAAAATCAGCAGGATGAGAAAATAGCACTACCCAACTATCACCAGCCCACGCGTAAAAGTCAATTTCCCCATGGGTAGAGGCTTGAGTAAAGTTAGGTACTGTATCACCAAGACGAAGAGTCATAGAAGATTCCCTGTGTTCTCAAAAGATATCTAAATTATACCGTGACAGTATAACACAAAAGACCGATTATCCTATCGGTATGTCGTGGTTTGTAACAAAATTTTAAGTTTGTTGTTTCTGAACTTTTAAGCCAGGTGTTGTTGGACTTGGGAAACTAATTCATTTGTCCAATGGTTAACAAGTTCAGCATTAGCGGCTTCTACCATGACTCTAATTACCGGTTCGGTCCCAGAGGCACGGACGAGGACTCTACCATTATCACCCATGGCGGCTTCGGCTTTTGCGATCGCTTGTTGTACGGGTTGACAATTTTCCCATCCTAGTCGCCGTTCACGATCTAATACTCGCACATTTCGTAATATTTGGGGATAGGTTTGGAAACTTTGATCTACCATTTCTGCTAAGGACTTATTCGCTTCTTTCACCACCGCTGCAATATGTAGCGCTGTTAATAAGCCATCTCCAGTCATAGCATAATGACTACAAACAATGTGACCTGATTGTTCTCCTCCTAACATTCCTCCAGTTTTCCGCATTTCCGCTTGAACGTATTGATCACCTACTGCGGTACGAATTAATTTACCCCCTATCTGTTGCCAAGCTCTTTCAAAGCCCAAATTGGCCATGACCGTGGAAATTATCAGGTTATCTGGTAGTTGTTGCTTTTGTTGTAAATGACGACCCCAAAGGTAAAGAATATAATCACCATTCACTGATCTGCCCGTATTATCCACAGCGAGAACCCGATCTGCATCGCCGTCAAAAGCAAAGCCTAAATCCGCTTGATGGGCTTTAACAGCGGCTTGGAGAATATCTAGGTGAGTAGAACCACAATTAACATTAATGCGATCGCCATTTGCTTCATTATGTAAACAAATTACCTCCGCACCCATTTCCGTAAATACCGCTGGTGCTAAACCTACCGCCGCCCCCCAAGCTAAATCTAAAACAATCTTCATCCCTTGCAGATTCGGTCCCGACTGTAAAGGTGCTTGTATAGCTTGACTATAATCCTTGATTAACTCCGCACGGTAATAATGTCTACCGCAATTATTTATACTAAAATCCAGGGATAATTTACCACGTAATCCCGCCTCAATTTCCATTTGTACGGCTTGGGGTAACTTACCACCATCTGCATTAAATATTTTAATTCCATTGTCTTCTGGTGGATTGTGGCTGGCGGAAATCATGATTCCACCAATGGCGTTAGTGGTGCTGGCCAGATAGGCTACACAAGGGGTAGGACATAATCCCAAATACCACACTTCTAACCCTGCTGCGGTTAAGCCAGCACTCAAGGCCATGGCTAACATATCACTAGAGTTACGGGAATCTTGTCCCAGAATAATCGGTCCTGGATAGGTAGCATGACTACTTAAAACCATACCCGCCCAAAAACCCACTTGTAAGGCTAAGGGCGCGTTTAGCAGTTCTCCCACCTGACCACGAATACCGTCTGTACCGAATAAAGCATTAGCTGGTAACGGTATGGAATTTAACATCCAACTATTTTCTACCTTTGTCACCAATTCGGAAATACAGCCTTGAGTCTGAACCATTGATGAAACCATAAGTTTAAGAACCCCAGATAATTACACAGGAGAATAGCATTTTTTTTGATCATTCTCGACCCTGGTGAAACAAGATGTTGTTTCCTTGCTTAATGATTTTTAATATAAATTCTCATCAAATAGTTCTAATCTAACCTTTTAATGGGATTTTTTGACCCTTATGTTCAGAAAACTCCAGAAGTTAATTTTTTTACAGTTGAGAATTTTAATATGAGCAGCAATTTAGCAAGCAAATTACGTGTAGGGACAAAGAAAGCACATACAATGGCAGAAAATGTGGGTTTTGTCAAGTGTTTTTTGAAAGGAGTTGTGGAAAAAAACTCCTACCGCAAGTTGGTTGCTAACTTTTACTTTATTTACTCAGCCATGGAAGAGGAGATGGAAAAACACAAACATCACCCGGTGTTGAGTAAAATTTACTTTCCCCAACTTAACCGCAAGCAGACCCTAGAACAGGATTTAACCTACTACTATGGCAAACTTTGGCGGGAACAAATTAAATTGTCCCCTGCGGGTGCGGCCTATGTCAACCGTATTCGGGAAATTTCTGCTACCGAACCAGAATTATTAATTGCTCATTCCTATACCCGTTATCTAGGTGATTTATCGGGGGGACAAATTCTCAAAGGTATTGCTCAAACTGCGATGAAATTGGGTGAAGGGGAAGGGACAGCCTTTTATGAATTTGCAGATATTAGCGACGAGAAAGCATTTAAAGCGGAATATCGGCAAAATTTGGATGCTATGCCCATTGATGATACCACAGGCGATCGCATTGTAGAAGAAGCAAATGCCGCCTTTGGTGTGAACATGAAGATGTTCCAAGAATTGGAAGGTAATTTAATTAAAGCCATTGGGATCATGGTTTACAACACCTTAACCCGAAAACGGACAAAAGGTAGCACTGAATTGGTAACTGCTGAGTAATGAGTTAAGAAATATTAACTTTTCTCAACTCATCTCAACTCATCTCAACTTAAAATAACTGGGGGTAATTTCCCTGTGATTGTTTTTATGTGCATGAAAGCAACCAGAGGGAGATTACCCCAATTTAGAATCATCAAATTCGAGAACAATTTGTGAATGGTGAAAAATATTCAGTTACCATCACCGAAGATGGTATTTTTTTAAAAAAAGCTGCTAAATTTGATTGGAATGAATTAAGGAAAAGAAGAGAAGCAGTAAATGATCCTCATCCTTTGACAACAGAAGAGATTTGTGAAATTGTGCGAGAAGTTCGCAGGGAAAATAACCAATAATGTATTAACTAACAGCAAAGTTTGTATATGGTCTGATTTTAGGATGATGAAAACCAAGTACAATATCCTGTGCAGGAACACCTGCTGCTATAAAATCATTAGCAATACCTTCCTCTGTATCATCATATTGAATCCAAATTTTATGATCAATCAAATCTACATGAATTGGTGTGGTATGTAGATATTGATCATCGTTCCAACCAATATCTAAAACTAGATAACGTTCATGTTCATCATCAAATAAAACTTGGGAGTTATAACCATCAGGTATAGAAGCGCGATATTCGGCGGTTTCTGTTAATATGCTTTTGATGATTTCTTGATATTTTAATTTGGTATCCATTGTACTATCTCCTCATTTTTATCATCAAATACAATATAATAGTGGGGATTTTTAGTAAAAAACAATACGTTAATTATATACCGTAATTATTTGTAGTCAATTCAAAGCTATTAATGTTCTAATAGTTACATTTATAGAGACTAGTAGAAATATTCTATATTGACATTGATACTATATATGATATCATATTTATAAGCAAAATAAACGGAGAGGTAAACAAAATATGAAAATAAAAAGGAAATTAATTTATGAGTCAGCTAGAAAAACTAATTCAGTTATTTCTCTCTCAACCTGTTGAAGTAAGATTTGAAGACGTAAGACGTATATTAACAGCATTTGGTTTTGAAGAAGTTCGATCTAAAGGAAGTCATCACACTTTCCGTCATGAGGATGGACGGATACAAATTGTACCCAAAAAAGAGGGGCAAAAAGTAAAAGGAATTTATATTAAGCAGATTGTAAAACTGCTCAGATTAGAGGAGTAGTATGTCTAAGAAAAATAAATCTGAACGTGAGTCACTGGAATTTTACTTGAATTTGAAATATCCAGTTACACTTTACCCTGATCCTGATGGGGGATATGTAGCAGAAATTAAAGACCTTCCTGGATGTATGACTCAGGGAGAAACAACAGATGAAACGTTATTTAATATTGAAGAAGCACGTAGTTTATGGATAGAAACAGCCTATGAATATGGGGATGAAATTCCCTTACCCTCAACTCAAGTTCAATACAGTGGTAAGGTTTTATTACGTATACCTCGATCATTGCATGAGAGATTAACAGAAAATGCAGAGAAAGAAGGAGTTAGTCTTAATCAATATCTTGTGTTTTTGTTAAGTGAAAGAAATGCTATTAAGTCTTTAAGCATGGTAAATGCTAAGTAGAAATGTTTTGATCTAAGTTAAAATTTTGGTTAAACTTTCACTTTCAAAAACTTGATGAATACTCATAGCGATCGCATTTTTGTGAAAACAAAGCGATCGCTATTTTGATTAAACTTAATGAAATTAGGTTAAAATCCGAATATTGGCTATTTTAGGTATAAAAACTAGATTATGGCAAATAATGAGCATTTAGCAATACTGAAGCAAGGAGTAGAGGTTTGGAATAAGTGGAGAGATGAAAATCCAGATGTAAGACCTAACCTGAGTGGGACTGACCTGAGTGGGGCTAACCTGTTTAGGGCTGACCTGTTTATGGCTAACCTGAGTGGGGCTGACCTGTTTATGGCTAACCTGAGTGGGGCTGACCTGTTTATGGCTGACCTGAGTGGGGCTGACCTGAGAGGGGCTGACCTGTTTATGCCTGAACTAGAGACTTACCTGAGAGCGGCTGACCTGTATGGGGCTAACCTGAGTGGGGCTAACCTGAGTGGGGCTAACCTGAGTGAGGCTAACCTAAGTGAGGCTAACCTGAGTGAGGCTAACCTGAGTGAGGCTGATTTAGAAAGATCCCAAGTAATTGGTACAAATTTTTACAATGCAACTTTAACAGGTGCTTGTATAAAAGATTGGCAAATTAACAGTAAAACAAACCTAGAGGAAGTAATTTGTGAATATGTATATCTTGATTCGGAATATTTAGATTTTGGTAATGTGGATAAAACAGAACGGCGACCTATCAACGGTAATTTTGCACCTGGAGAATTTGCCAGTTTATATAAAAAGATTATAGAAACTACAGATTTAATTATCAGCAAAACTCTTGAAAATGATAATACTGTTAATAAGCCAGAAAAAAATATTGATGTAGATAATACTTCTAATAACCAAGGAGTTCAATTTTATGCAAACTCAACAATTCACACTTGGGAAAACCTACGTTTCCGATCAAAAACAGAAATCAAAATTGCTGAAGCATTAGACCGAACTGGAGTTTTATTTGTCCCCAACTCCTTAGCACGACTTACCACACCCAAAGGTAGAGAAAACAAAGAAGCTGATTTTCTCATTTGTTATAACGGTAAATGGGGAGTTTTAGAAGTTGATGGACCATATCACACCGCAGAACGCAGAGTAGAAGAACAAGAAAGAGAACGGATTTTCAAGAAAAACGGTATCAAAGTTGTAGAAAGATTTGATGCCCAAAGATGTTATAACCATCCTGATGAAGTAGTGCAGGAATTTTTCAACATGATAGAAATTGGATATTATTAAAATAATCTGACCTCACCCCAACCCCTCTCCGTGTCGGAGAGGGGCTTTTAAACTAATAATTAGTAATATTAAATTAAGTATTTCAGCCAATACTTTTCAGTTTAAATAAAATTCTTTTTTAAAACAAACCACAGAGGCACAGAGAACACAGAGAAAAGGGCTTAATAAACTCTTTACAAAACTCTATTGGGATTTAAGCCTCTCCAATCATAAAAACTGCTCCTTTTCCCTCCCCTGTAGGGGAGGGTCAGGGAGGGGTGCGGGGAGAGGTTTGGAGAGGGGTTAGACAATATATGGTAAAATTGATTTCAAAACTACACACAAAACATGGCTACAAAGATCCCCGTTACCGTCATCACTGGCTTCTTAGGAAGCGGTAAAACCAGCATTATCCGTCACCTCCTCCAAAACAACCAAGGACGACGCATAGCAGTATTAGTCAACGAATTTGGTGAACTGGGAATAGATGGAGAATTATTAAAATCCTGTCAAATTTGCCCGGAAGATGAAGTACAAGAAACTCCAGAAAATACTAACATATTTGAACTGACAAACGGCTGTTTATGCTGCACCGTGCAAGAGGAATTTTACCCGACCATGCGGGAATTAATTAAACGCCGCGATAGTATTGATTATATTATCATTGAAACCTCTGGGTTGGCTTTACCGAAACCTTTAATTAAAGCCTTTCGTTGGCAAGAAATTCGCAATGCTGCTACGGTAGATGCAGTAATTACAGTAGTAGATTGTGCTGCGGTTGCTGCGGGAACTTTTGCTAGTGATTTAGATGCTATAGCCGCCCAAAGACAAGAAGATGATAGTCTAGAACATGAAACACCATTACAAGAATTGTTTGAAGATCAACTGGCTTGTGCTGATTTAGTGATTTTGAATAAAACTGATTTAGTTGATAGTGAAACTCAAGGACAAGTTTTAGAATTAGTCAAGAAAGAATTACCGAGAGTTGTGAAAATTGTCGCTAGTGATTATGGTAAATTAGACCCATCTATCTTATTAGGATTTGCAGCCGCAGTTGAAGATAATTTAGATAATCGTCCTAGTCACCACGACACAGAAGAAGACCATGATCATGATGATGAAATTAACTCAACTCACGTGATTTTAAACCGGACTTTTGACCCGGAAAAGCTACAAGCAAGATTAGAAAAACTGGCACAGGAACAAGAAATTTACCGTATTAAAGGATTTGTAGCTGTTGCTAATAAACCCATGCGGTTAGTTATGCAAGGTGTAGGGAATAGATTTGATAAATTTTATGATCGTCCTTGGAAACTAGAAGAAGCAAAACAAACCAGTTTAGTTTTTATCGGTCGTAATTTACAATCTTCAGCAATAGAATCTCAATTAGTAACTTTGTAAGTCTCATTACTGTCACCTGTCAACTGTCAACTGTCACCTAATCTTATGAATACCACAGATTTGTTTAATGTTGCGAATGTTTTTGTTTTGCCTTTTTGGGCTTTGATGATTCTTTTACCTAATTGGAATGTCACCCGCAAGGTCATGGAATCTTATCTACCTTTTGTGGTTTTAGCTGCTGGGTATTTGTATTTATTTGTCACTAGCATTACCCCAGAAAATGCTGCTGCTTTATCAAATCCTCAATTAGCAGATATAGCCAAGTTTTTTAGTAATGAAACTGCTGCTGCTACAGGTTGGATTCATTTTTTAGTCATGGATTTATTTGTGGGAAGATGGATTTATTGGCAAGGACAAAAAACCGGCATTTGGACAATTCACTCGATAGCTTTGTGTTTATTTGCAGGTCCTTTAGGTGTACTTTCTCATATTTTCACCTATTGGATTTCTAAAGCTTTTTCTCAAGGTGCTGAGGGTGTAACAGAAGAAGAAAAAGTAGGGGTTTAGTTAAGTTCACTACTTGACAATCAATTTAAATCAATTTATTTAGATCCGAGACTTCTGAGAGAAGTCGGGGATCTATTTTTGTTTTTAACTCACAGCATATTCTGTATAAGGACGAATTTCCAAGGGATGAAAACCTAAAACAATTTGATCTTTAGGAATACCAGCATTAACTAAATCGTTAGCAATTCCATCTTCTGTTCCATCCCTTTGAATCCAAATTTTACTATTAATAATTTGTATATGGACAATACAAGCATGAACTCTCACACTTTTTTCCCAACCAGAAGTTATTAATAAATAATCTTTATCGTTTTTACCAATAATTAATTCTGTTTGCAATTCTCTGTGGTAATAAGGAATTGCTGCATATTCAGTTAATACTTCCTGGATAATTTGTTGATATTCATTTAGTCTATCCATTGTGTAATCTCCTGTTGGGTGGGATCAAAAATAAGTAGGTGGATTTTATGTTTTTTCAAAACTAGTGTACCAATAGGTTCAGAAAAAATTTCTTTATATGTTGATTCACGAATAGCTAAATATAATAAATATTCATTTGCACTTTCTTCTAATATGTCTGTATATAAAAGATATTGTCCTAGTGCATTTTGCAAATCAGCGATCGCCGATGGATTAATAAAACTTTTAATTTCTACAATAATTCTCCGTTCTGCTTTTTCAGCAATTAGTAATTTTTTTGCCCCTAAATCAACAAATAATTCTCTTAAACCCCACTTTAGTTTAAAGGGATCATCAGTAATTTTCCATCCATCTTTTTCTAAGGCGGTTTTAACTGTATTGTGATAAATATCTTTGGCTGGCATTTATAGTTAATCTCAAATCCAATTTATAGGGTTAAGACCCATGATATTATAATCATAATATTATAATCATAGGGTGAACCAAATCACCCTACATCATTAAAATCAAGTTAAGCAAGTCTCTCTATAATGGGCATCTAACCAACAACGCGGTAATTTTTCCCCAGAGGGAAATATTAATTCTTCCTTTTTATAAGTGTCCGTTTCCTGTTCTTCTTGTCCTTCTTGATCTTGGGCATGGACGATTTTAATAGTGGGGTCAAATAGTTCTTGAACATCAACTATTTTCACCAAATCGCGGCTATCTTTGATTTGTAAAAACATTTTGATCAACCTCCATTATTCAAATGTGTAAATCTGCCAATGGGAATGGTAAGAAAGTAAAGATTATATTTCCCGTTGATATTTTTCTAAGATATCCACTAAGGCTACTTGACATTGTAATGGTAATAAATCAATTAAAGATAGTTCCTTTCTCCCACCACCGACTTTGACGGTAATAGATTCTAAAACTGCAATTACTTGATCTTCATTGACAGCACAAGAAGTAATTAAAGGATACAACTTTTCAGCCACAATCTTATGCAATCTGGCATCGGATAAATAAAGATGCCATTTAGCAATATCTATATAAACACTTTCACCAATTTCTGCGGCTAGGGTTTCTAGTAATTCTGTGGTATTGATTTGAGCCATAAATACAATCTCATTGTTAGTAACATTGGTATATCTTAGCTTATTTCACATTATTACTCAAGTAGCTAGACTTGAGCTACTACCACAGGTGAGAATACCCTAGCTTAATTTTCATTCTTTAGGTAGATTTTGGTGGAGTTTGATCGTAATTAGCGATCGCACCAATGTAAATTAGATGCAGTATTAATACTCCTATCCAACCAATTGTTAACCCTGGTAGCCATTCCCAGGGAGTATTTTTCAAAATGTGGAAAAACCACAATCCCGAAGTCACAGTTGCACAAATACCGACATGAACAGCAAAATTCATGCGATCATCTAGTTTACGAAACTCTGGATCTTTGCGGTCTGGTTTGCGAGGCCAACGAGGGGGCATAAATATAAATGTTCTCTAAATGTTCTTGACAACAGTTAACACACCCTATCTATTGTAAGGTCTTGCGGGTGTAACTGATGAATTTATTTCGCACCAAGACGCAAAGGCGCAAAGAATCCAGAGATGGTAGTATGGGTTATGAAATCTGCACTGTTGACTCTGTATAACAACTTTCGCCAAATTCGCTGCCTCTAGCACTAGGTACTAAAGTCCAACCTGCTTTTAAGAGTTTTTGATAAGTAGCCCAACCCTTGGAACCGCGAGGAACGCGATGATCTGGAACTGAAATTTGAGGAAAAGCTGTATAAGGCCGCCAAGGTTGTCCAGATGCAGTTTGCAAGTACAAAATCTTTTCATCATCACCGTTAGACTTAGATAACCAGCACATTTGTCGAACCATGGTTAACTCCTTGATTGTTTAGCTGAAATATCACCAGGAGGTTAACTGCGGATATTCAGTAGTTTGGGAAATTACCACAAAGGTGTTTTTGATTCCCCATCTAAGTCCTCAGTTATACCAAATTGTGATTAAGTGTTATTGAGCCTGATGTTTAAGGCAGTAAAGATTATTTTGTCAAGTAAATTATTTAAGAAGGTAAACTCCTGTCAGCTGGTTTTATTAAAAGGGAAAGATGAACAAGAACAATGGTTTTTTTGATTATTGATGTTTCCTGTTAATCAAATATTTTCAGCAAATATTTTTATCATGTTAGCCACGGTTGTTATAATTGTATGTATCTATAGTTACGATTTGCTAAAAATGAGCAAAAATTTATTGATAATGTTGACAACGCAATTCACGTGAGAGGCCAGAATGCCTATTTTACAGGAATGTAAAGGATTTAAGCCCTTTGCACATGATCCAACTTCACCGTTATGATTTAAGATGGGTATTGGATTTTATATATTCTTCTATTGACATAGATCAGCACAGATGATGAATCAACCAGTTGTTTGGGTAAATGGAGACTGTCTAAGTCCCTACAACCCCGCACTTCAAGAATATCCCCAAGCTCCAGCCCTTTGGGTTTGGGATGATGCTTTAATTACCAAGTGGCATATTGGATTAAAACGCCTCACGTTTATTTACGAATGTTTGCTAGAATTACCCGTAGAAATTCGCCGGGGGAATGTAGCAGCAGAAGTTTTAGCGTTTGCTCAAGAACATAATACTAATCATGTGGTGACTACAGATAGCCCCAGTCCCCTCTTTAGTGATATTTGTGATCAAATTGAAAAGTCTGCAAAATTGGAAGTTTTTGCTGTAGAACCGTTTTTTGAATATGATGGATATATTGATTTAAAGCGGTTTTCCCGGTATTGGAAAGTAGCAGAAAAATATGTTTTTGAGTAAAAATAAATGTAGTTTAAGTAGGTGAACGGAAAAAAACGACATAAGTAACGAAAAGTAAAGTTGCCCAAAACCTGTTCCCTGTTCCCTGTTCCCTGTTCCCTGTTCCCTTGTCATAACGACAATTTTTAACGCCAACCTACTGATAGTGAATTTTGCAATGACAACCAAACTTACTGATGTTCAAAATCTCCTCTCAGATTTAATTTCCCGTTACTCTTCCCGTGTGGACTATTTGATGATTCGCTTAGAAGAATCCCAAGGAACAGATATTGTCTTACGTGGTGAGCAAGTGGAAACTCTCAGTGAGGGTATTTCTATTGGTGGCCAGATTCGTACTTGTTATAAAGGTGGCTGGGGATTAAGTAGTTTTAATAAATTAGCAACCATTGAAGACCGCATAGAAGAAGCCATCGTCGCAGCCCGGATAATTGGTGATGAAGAAACTATACTCGCACCTATTGATCCTGTCCAAGCAATATGTCAATTACCGATCTTGGGTACTGATCCCCGTCAAGTTTCGCTGAAGCAGAAAAAACAATTATGCGATCGCTATACGGAATTAATGAAAACATTAGATAGCCGTATTACTACTACTTCCGTCCGTTATAGTGACAGCAGCCAAAGAGTAATTATTATCACATCTGAAGGTACTTTCATTGACCAATCTTGGGTAGATATGGAAATGCGCTTTGCAGCCACAGCCAGGAATGGAGACACAGTACAAACCGGCAGAGAAACTACTGGTTCTCGCAAAGCCTACGAAGACCTAACTAATTTAGACAAACAAGTTAAAGCAGCAGCAGCAAGAGCAGTTACGTCTTTATCATTACCTTCAGTCAAAGGCAACACTTACACCGTAGTGATTGATCCCATTCTCACTGGTTTATTTGTTCATGAAGCCTTCGGACATCTTTCCGAAGCGGACATGGCCTATGAAAACCCGGATATTCTCGAAGTTATGACTTTAGGAAGACGTTTTGGACCCGAAGAACTGCAAATATTTGATGGTGCTGTACCCGAAGGACATCGCGGTAGTTATTTTTACGACGATGAAGGTACACCCGCAACGACTACCCAGTTAATTCAGGATGGTATATTAGTTGGTAGACTGCATTCCCGTGAAACTGCTGGTAAATTAGAGGAGCAACCCACGGGTAATGCTCGTTGTCTCAATTATCACTTTTCCCCCATTGTCAGAATGACAAATACCTGGATTGAACGCGGGAAAACCCCAGTCCCCGACTTATTTACTGATATCAAAGAAGGAGTTTATGCCCAAAATTGGTTAGGTGGAATGACGAATGGGGAAATGTTCACTTTCACTGCTGGGGAAGCTTGGATGATTAGAAACGGGAAAATTGCTGAACCCGTAAAAGATGTTACCCTTTCCGGTAACGTCTTCCAAACCCTCGCAGATATAGAAGCCATTGGTGATGATTTTTACTGGGATGAATCCGGGGGTTGTGGTAAAGGTGGACAAAATGGTTTACCGGTGGGTTGCGGTGGTCCGAGTTTGCGAATTAAGGATGTTGTAGTGGGGGGAGAAAGTTAAATTTTGTTTCGCGCAATCTCTTTTAGATATCCCGCAGGGGTAGTCGCTAAGGAGAAAAGACGCAAAGGAAAATAAGGGGTTTTTAAATACCCTTTTTTATCACCATATCTATTTGTTGTAAAAGGGATTCTAAATTAGAGGAATTATCTAAATTTACGTCAGCACGGGCGATTTTTTCAGCAATGGGTAATTGACTATTAATTCTTGCTGCTGCTTGTTCTGCTGTTAAATTATTTCTTGCCATTAATCTTTCTAGTTGTTGTTGTTCCGAACAAGATACAACCCAAATTTGATTAACTAAGCTCTCTAAATTGGCTTCAAATAAGAGAGGAATGACTAAAATTAAAGTATTTGCAGATGATTCCTTAATAGCTTGATCAAAGCAATTTCTAACATAAGGATGAATTAAACTTTCTACCCAATGACGTTCTTGGGGAAGATTAAAAATAATTTCTCCTAATTTTCCTCGATTTAAATTACCATCATTTAATATAATATCTTTACCATATTTTCCTACAATTTTTGATAGAAGAGGAGAACCAAGAGACACAGCATCTCTCGCATAAATATCTGCATCTAAAATCGGTAAATTGTAAACCGTAGCCAAATAATGAGCAACTGTACTTTTACCCGTCGCAATACCACCAGTTAAACCAATTAAATTTTTATTCATTAGTGATTAAATACATCTCTCTGTGATCTCTGTGCCTCTGTGGTTCGTGATTCTTTGATTACATACTTAATAATAGCATTTGTTAAACCTTCTAAAGTATATTCTTCCGCTTCAATATCCACTCTGCCCAAGATAGAATGACAAGTTTTTGAAGTTTGAGGACCAATGGAAGCTATAGAAACCCTGGCTAAAATTTCCGGGTTGTAGGTAAAAATAGGTGCTGTTAATTGGGAGAAAAATAGCACAGTTTTAGAACTCGCAAAAGTAATGATATCTATGGTATTATTAACTAAAGCATATTCAGCCGCAGTTGGCATATTTTGAGGACAGCAAGATTCATAAGCGGGAACTTCAATTACTTCCGCACCTTTGGCCGTTAATTCTTTAACCAACACCTCTCTGCCACCACTTTCAACCCTAGGAAATAATATCTTTTTACCTGTTAGCAATTCAGGAAAATTTTCCACTAAAGAATCAGCAACAAAGTCAGGAGGAATAAAATCCGCTTGTATATTTTGTTTTTGCAAACTTTGGGCTGTTTTTTCACCAACAACAGCAATTTTTACCCCAGATAAAGCATCTTGATTTTGACCAGATTTTGCTAATCTTTGAAAAAAGTATTCTACCCCATTACTAGAGGTGAGAATTAGCCAATTGAAAGTTGATAAATGTAAAATTGCCTGATCTAAAGCTTCCCAACTACTAGGAGGTCCAATTTCCAAAGTTGGCATTTCTATTACTTTAGCACCTGCGGAGGTTAAGCGATCGCTAAATTGATTTGATTGACCGACGGAACGGGTAACTAAGATGGTTTTACCAGCGAGGGGGGAAAGATTGTAATTCACGGTTGTTGCATTAATAATTTTTGGTTTCGCGCAAAGACGCAAAGGAGCAAAGACGCAAAGAGGAGATTTTTTTAGATTATAGTTAGATTACAAGTAATCGCGTAATCTCACAACTTCACCAATAACTATAACTGCGGGAGAGAGAGATAAACCAGCGGTTTGCTGGAGAATATTTTCCAGTTCTCCTGTCCAGATTTGTTGGTTTGGTGTCCCAGCCCAACGGATAATAGCAATGGGTGTAGAATAGGATTTTCCATATTTTATCATTTGATGGATTATTTCTGGTAAATTTTTTCCTCCCATCAAAATTACTAAGGTTTCCAAGCTTGCTAATGCTTCCCAGTTTAAAGTATCTGGTTCATGGGCTGTACAGACTGCAAAACAACGACTAAGAACGTTATCTGTGAGGGGAATTCCCGCTAATAATGGTGCTGCTAATGCCGAAGAGATTCCGGGAATGAGTTCAAAATCACAACCGGCTGTTTTTAAAGCTGCAATTTCTAAAAGACAGCGACCAAATATAAAAGGATCTCCTGATTTTAGTCTAATAACTTGTTTACCTTCTAAACAATATTTTACCAGTAAATCGTTAATTTCAGTTTGGGAAGTGCTAGGTTGACCACCGCGTTTACCAACATCTATTTTTAGACAATTACCAGGGACACAATCTAATAATTGACTATCAACTAAAGCATCATAGACTAATACTTGAGCAGTTTGTAAAAGACGATAGGCTTTAACTGTTAAATAGGCCACATCTCCAGGTCCAGCACCAACAAGATAGACTTTACCCATTTTTATAATCATGTTTAGTAATTACTCCTAAATAAAGGTTGTTTTATTATAATAAAGTAACTCAAACATGATATAATCCTTATCAGGTCTTTACAAGACTACACCACAGTTATTCGTCCTGATCACAATGGTACTTGTGTTGCTTATATCCCATCCCCACTAAGTATCATAGATTACTTAATAGTAAAAATATAAATAATGGCTAAAGACAAATTTCACGATGTTGTCAAAAATGCTTTAATTAAAGAAGGATGGACAATTACAAATGATCCATTATTTATTCAATTTGGAGGAGTAGATTTATATGTTGATTTGGGTGCAGAAAAAATGCTTGCAGCCCAAAAAGACAATGAAAAAATAGCTGTTGAGATCAAAAGTTTTCTTGGTGATTCCACAATTTCTGACTTTCATCAAGCTCTTGGACAACTGCTGAATTATCGCTTAATTTTACGACGGCAAGAACCAGAAAGAATTTTATATTTAGCTGTCCCATTTGATATTTATGAAAGTTTTTTCAAGCTAGAATTTACTCAGATAGCTATTATTGATTATCAGTTAAAAATTATTGTTTATAATATTGACGAGGAGGTAATATCTCAATGGATAAATTAGAAAAGTATCGGCATTATATTGAAAGTATTCTCAAAGAATATAGTCAATATAAACCATCCTATGGAGATGTAGAATTACAGGTAATTATTGATAAAGAACATAATCATTATCAATTAATGACTGTGGGATGGAATGGAGAAAAACGCATTCATGGAATCATGCTACATATTGATATTAAAGATGGTAAAATTTGGATACAACACAATGGAACTGAAAGAAGAATTGCTCAAGATTTATTAGAATTAGGAGTACCAAAACAAGATATTGTTTTAGCATTTCATTCACCAACCAGAAGAAAATATAGTGATTTTGCGGTGAATTAATTAGGTTTGGGGTAAAAATGGAAAATATTGTATAATTATACTCAAACGATTAGCCCCAACGAGTATCTATGAGTCAATGTCTTAACCCCGACTGTCTACAGCGAAATCCACCGGACACGATATTTTGTCAACGTTGTGGAAGTAAACTAATATTGCAAGAACGATATCGTAGTGTGCGGGTAATTGGTGAAGGTGGCTTTGGGAGAACCTTTTTAGCAGTAGACAAACAAAGATTAGATACTCCCTGTGTAATTAAGCAATTTTTACCCCAACAGTCGGGAAGTGCGGCTTTAGAAAAAGCGACAGAGTTATTTAAACAAGAAGCTTTTCGACTGCGAGATTTAGGAAAACATTCACATATTCCTGATTTACTCGCATTCTTTCCCCAAGAAGGAAGACTATATTTAATTCAGGAATTTATCGAAGGTAAAAATCTCTTAGATGAATTACAACAAAAAGGAAAATTCAGCGAGTCAGAAGTTAAACAGATATTAGTTGAATTATTACCTATTTTACAATTTGTCCATGATAATAAAGTCATTCACCGAGATATTAAACCAGAAAATATTATTAAAAGTTCCCAAACTGATGCTTTATTCCTAATTGATTTTGGAGTTTCTAAAGAAGTTGGGGGAACTGTTCTGACTAGAGTGGGAACGATTACGGGAACGCCGGGATATGCACCACCAGAACAATTTCGCGGGATGGTTTTTCCCAATAGTGATCTTTATAGTTTGGCTGTAACTTGTATTCGTTTATTAACAGGATATTTTCCCAAAGCTGACGGTGATGATTTACTATTTGATTCCATGAGAATGCAGTGGATATGGAAACAATATGTTTCTGTGAGTCAGGAGTTGGAAATAGTTTTAGATAAAATGTTGCAGGATTTACCGATTAATCGGTTTCAATCAGCATACGAGGTTTTATCAGCATTGCAAATACAACAAATTCCACCGACAATTATCGCCCCACAACTACCAGTTTCTCCTAATTCCTACCAGCAATTTTTACAATTTATTTCTCCACCAGTAAAACCACCAGTTTATCCTCACCAAAATGAAAATCTAGGAAATGGTGTAGTTTTAGAAATGGTGGCAATACCTGGAGGAAAATTCCTCATGGGTTCACCGGAAGGACAAGGATATGATAGAGAAAGACCCCAACATCAAGTTACCATTCAACCCTTTTACATGGGAAAATACCCTGTTACTCAAGCCCAATGGGAAAGGGTAGCATATTTACCCAAGGTGAAAATTGATTTAAGGTCTAAACCCTCACACTTCCAAGGTGCAAATCTTCCAGTTGAAAATGTATCATGGCATGACGCACAGGAATTTTGTGTTAGACTAAGTAAAGCTACAGGTAAATTATATCGCTTACCCAGTGAAGCAGAATGGGAATATGCTTGTAGAGCTAATACCACAACTCCCTACTACTTCGGTGATACCATTACCACCGATTTAGTCAATCATCGTAATAAGTATGGACAAACCACAGAAGTAGGAAAATTTCCCCCTAATGCTTTTGGTTTGTATGATATGCACGGAAATGTCTGGGAGTGGTGTGAAGACGGTTGGCATGAAAACTATATAAACGCGCCTATTTGGCCTAATAGTAGTATTGCTTGGATGAGTAACAATAACAACCGTGTGCTGCGTGGTGGTCAGTGGTATCTTAATCCTTCTTATTGCCGTTCGGCCAGTCGCAGCTACAATAGTGGAGACCGCAGGAACAAAGACAACGGTTTTCGGTTGGTAGTTTCTGGTGCAGGGATTCTTTAATTTTTTACACTTTCAAATATTTTTAATAAGTAGGTTGGGTTGACACCAGGAAACCCAACATTTCCTATAATTACAGCAGTTCCCGGTATTATGAAGTACAGATATTAATGATAAAACTCTTGTGGTGCGGGCATACTTCGACCAATCTCAGTACAAGTCTTGCCCGCACAAAGTGTACTTCACTCAAAGCTACTTGCTGTATTATATTTTGAGGTTATGTTATTTTAAATTTATATCCATAATTGAAAAAGACAATGCGTAAACAAACTATTCAATACACATCACCATTAGATGCTTTAGTTGCGGTTGCAAAACGATTAAGTATCTGTGAAAACCAACAAAAAATGGATTCTGAAGAATTTTTTTACCAATATAATCAAGGTATATTATCAGATGATGCCCTATTTATAGAATGGGCAAATGATTACCGTCATTACCTTGCTTTACGTCAGGAACTAGATCAAAGATTTAACTATGCTGCCTAATATTCTATCTGATGACTTCAATCAAGTTGAGCAGGTAGTTCTTATGTACAGTAATGTTTATGTCGAACGTTACGAAGAGGAAATTTTAACTCCCAACCGAGCTAATATCAAAATTCGATTGCGTTTCCATCAAACACATTTGCTAGAAATAAACGAAGCTATCGTAGTCGCAAACAATCAATTACAATTTCTCGATTACCGTTACCATTTTCAAAACGAACATAATTACCTAATTTTTCGTTATGATAGCACCCCTCACTTTCCTAATCTACCAAACTTTCCCTATCATAAACATTTACCAGATGATGTGATTGCTGCGGATAAACCTGAAATCTCTCAAGTTCTAAAAGAAGCAAATGGACTATTAAGTAGGTAGGCGGGAAAATTTATAACTACGTAACAAAACCTTAATCATAGGATCTGCGGAAGATAGGTTAAAAAGGAGATTATTTATAGAAAATTAGTTTTATAGAAAATTAGTTATTTATAGTGAATTTAGGAGGGTGAAAAATGCCCTTATCTCAGTTGAAACAATGGTCTGGATATGCTTTGGGTGTTTGCATTGCATTCAACGTCCTTGTCCAACAAAATGTTGAGGCAACTCAACTAATTCCGTTAGTTCAAAAGTATTCAAAAATCCGATAGCGGAGCGTGGCGTTAGCCATAATTACCGATTGTGACACCTGGGGTGCGGAATGTGGGTTATACTGTTCATAGGGTCTAGCCGGGATACGCGCAAAATGGGACACGATGCAAAGATTTGTAAAGATACTTGCTTTATAGTTGGACTTAAGATACAATTGGAAAATTTTATCGTTGAAGCTAGATAGATGAGATAGTGTATAAATTGTATGGATTAATAGAAGAAGAGATTCAGATAATTGAAGAAAGTGGAAAACGATGAGTAAAAACTACTTAATTTATGCTGATATTTGTTGTTTATGTCGTTCCTTAGATGACTTACAACAGTCTAGGATTAAATTAGAAGCAGAAGCTATGCTCTCCATTTTAGAACAATGCGAGCAAAAAAAATGGACATTAGTAAACAGCGATGCACTGCAATTTGAACTAGCGAAAAATTCAGACCTCTTCAAAAAAGAACAACTAGAAGCTATCCTATCCATTGCTACTAATTATCTGCAAACAAATGACATAATAGAATCATTAGCCTCAGACTTAGTTAAACTGGGATTTAAACTTTATGATGCTTTACACTTAGCTTTTAGTCAAACCTATAATCTGGATATATTTTTAACCACTGATGACAGATTATTAAGAAAAGCTAAAAAGTATCCAGATTTGATTACCATTAAAGTAGAAAACCCCGTTGTTTGGTTAATGAACATTTTACAGGAGGAAGCAGATGAAACTAACAGAAATTAGACAACAAGGATATCAAGCATTAATTGAATCCTTGGGAGTTGTAGGAATGTTACGCTTTATTCAACAATTTGAAGTAGGTTATGGAGATTACACTACTGAAAAATATCAATTAGAAGAACCAACCATAGAAGATTTTCAACAATTTGTGAGAGGGGATAATAAGGAAGTAAATAAATAAAGGGAAAGGGATGGTTTAATTTTTAATGTTTTTGATAGCTTTTTTGATTTTATCTGAGAGGATGTTTTAAAAGTGGGAGGCTGAGGTTATGTTATTTTAAATTTATATCCATAATTGAAAAAGACAATGCGTAAACAAACTATTCAATACACATCACCATTAGATGCTTTAGTTGCGGTTGCAAAACGGTTGAGTATCTATGAAAACCAACAAAAAATGGATTCTGAAGAATTTTTTTACCAATATAATCCCGGAAGATAGGATATAAAGATGCAATAAATATTCTTAACCATTAGCGATTCCTATGTCTCACTGAAGGCGATCGCCTCCGTTCCCAAACGTTTTAATACCTGTAACACACTATAAAGCTCATTATCAGGATTTACCAAAGAAAACAGCCGTGAATTAGCATATTTATGTTCCAATACCTTTAAAAATAAAAACTCATTACCATTGGTAATCATGCCAAAGGTTGGTAGCACAGTTTCCTGATTACCCAACATATAAGCCAAAGCTTGAGGAATTTCGCGTGTCACCGCAAAATCACTCCGTTTTGATTCAATTACCAACAACCAAAGCCGATTTTTTAACACCAAAACATCAATCCGCCCCCGAATAATCGTTCCTTCATCCTCCATTTCTAAAGCCACACCCGTTTCTGTTTCAATCCTAAACGGTTTATGATAAAAACCAGCTAAATCTAACAAGGGCGCAAGTACCACCATCTTCACTGTATTTTCTAGCATTGGGGGATCATCCATCAATTCTAAAAAATTAGCCTTCACCCGATCTAATAAATGTTGCTCTTCTTTGTTCAAAGCCTCAAGCCCATCCAACCACTCAGGAAAAAAAGTAGCATCTTGAACGATTTGAATGCCAAAATTTTGCTTTAATTCCCGTAGCGTCACATCCTTGGCTGCAATAGACTGAACCATTTTGATATTTCTCCCGACGAAATTTCAAGCTCAAATCATAGTATAATAGGACTTACGCAAGATTCATGGAATAACGAACCACAGAGGCACAGAGGTCACGGAGAAATGAGGATTTGAGAGATATTTTGCGTAAGTCCTGTATAAATCAAATCAACTGTAATAATCCTAAAAATCATAATATGGCTACGCCACGCTTTGCTATCAGATATTTTTAGCCATCATTTTATCTAACAAAACACTAACCTTTTTCGCTCTTTCTGGTTGACGCTGTTTTTGCAATAACTCTTTTGCTGTGACTAAATTAGCTTTTGCTGCTGCTTCCTGTTGTTCCTGCATGAGAATATTTGCTAAACGTAAATAAGCATCAGGATTTTTAGGACTGCTATCAATTACTTCACAAAATAACGCTTTGGCTGCGGTAATTTGCCCCTTTTGATTTAAAATATCTCCTAACAACAAACGTACCATGTCATTGGTAGAATTGATAGCAATAACTTTTCTCAAAGCTATTTCGGCATTTTCAAAATCTTTGGCTTGATAAAAATTGATACCTTGCTGAAATAAATTAGAAGTAATCAATGTTTTGATACTCAAATAACCAAGAATAGCCAGACCAACAATGACTACAAAAATTGCGAAAATATTAGATGAATTAGATGAAATAGAAAATGTTTCTAACATGATTTTAAGCCAAATTTTAAGCTAATAAACAAGAGACGGGAAAAAGTAGATATTCAATGAAAAACAATTTCCAGATAAATTGATAGAAATTAGTAATGGCTTTTTTGTCTTGTAAATCAACTCCTGCACCTTGCCACCATAAAACAATTAAAGTTAATGTATGGGTAATTACAACAAAAATAGTATTAACTTCCGCAAGCTGAAATAATCCTACTAAAATCATGCCTCCATAACAGATAGTTAATACCCAAAGAGCCAGATTAAATACTTTTTGTTGTCCAAGTTGGAGGGTAAAAGTTGTGATATTATAAACCCTATCTCCTTCCATATCAGGAATATCTTTGAAAATTGCGATCGCAAATGTAAATACCAAGATAAAAACAGTTAAAGCCCAAACTGCACTGGGAATACCTTGGCTTCTTTGCAATACCCAGCTAAAATGCAAAAACAAACCTAAATTAACAATCGTTCCCCGCACGGAAAAAATACATAAAGCAGCCCAAAAAGGAAACTGTTTTAACCGAATTGGTGGTAAAGAATAAGCTGTACCAATTGCTAAACTTATTGTTACCATTCCCATTAAAAAAGGTCCAGTTAGCCATGCTACAGCCAAAGCCAAAATACCAGTAATAATAACAATTAATTGTCCTTGTCCTCTCGTAAATTCTCCCGCAGCTAAAGGTAAATCAGGTTTATTGATTTTATCAATATCAATATCTTCCAATTGATTCAAACCAACAATATAAATATTACCACTTATACAAGCAATCCATGTTGCTAAAATTTGCCCAATATGCAAACCAGAAAAACTTGTAGAAGTAACACCCAGGGTAATTAAATATAAACCCAAAACACTCAAACTTGTTCCCATAATCGTATGAGGACGGGAAAATTTCCAAAAAGAATAAAACCAACTTTTTGGAGAAACAGCAGAACTTTGTTGATAAAATTGATTCATTTTTTGCTCTTTTTTATTTGCACCATCTGAAAGAATTGGACTTACTTTGTCCCGCGTAATAAACCAAAGCGAACTAACCCAGTTTCATAACCTCGACGCATTAACCCTAAAGATAATGCTCCTTGAATTGTACTCCAACCCGCCATTAATAAACCGATAAATGCTTGGGGCGTGAAGGCTGAATCAATTACTACATTCCAAAAAGGTGCAACTGCGGTTGACCAATCAGCAGTGCGAATATTATTTAATGGTAATTGCCAAGCGATCGCTTCATACTCCGCTAAAGACATTACATAAGGTAAACAATAGACCCTGTAAATGTCCTCTAAGTGCTTTTGTTCATCCGCTGTCAGTGCTGACTTATCCGTATTCCGATGACACCATGTCACCATAATCAAAGTCCCACCCGGTTTTAACACGCGATAGCACTCTTGCAAAAACTTAGTTTTATCTGGCATATGTTCACCGCTTTCCAGTGACCAGACCAAATCAAAAGAATCGTCATCAAAGGGCATTTCCTGGGCATTGGCCACCATGAATCTAGTCTTTTGACTCAAATTCATTGCCAAAGACCTTTCCATGGCTCTAGCGGCTTGTACAGGACTCAATGTAATTCCCGTGGCATTTGCCCCAAACTTTTCAGCTAAGTATAAAGAACTACCACCAATTCCACAACCCACATCAAGGATATTTTTAGCACCGTGAACATCTGCCCATTTTAGCAGTTCTTCAATTAAATCAATTTGTGCTTGACGGCGTTCTTTCACCTGTTTACCATCTACACCATAATAACCGTGGTGCATATGTTCACCCCAAATCTGCTCCCACAACCCGGAGGAAGCGTCGTAAAATTCCTGAATTTGTTTGTAAAGTATTTGACTCATTATTTGATAAATAAAGATAACATAAGAAACTGAAAAGAAAAAACTTATTCTTAGGCTACCATCTATGTTTTTAATTAGATAGGGATATTTTTGCCTGGGAGTAACTGATCAATTCTACCTTGCGAATCTCAAAAATAACCTAAATGCACAAATTTTCTTGATTTTTAATTGATTTTTAATTGATTTTTAATTATTTATGACCGTTGCTCGGACAATTTGTTTAGGGTTTATCGCTGTCATTCTCTTGGGAACAATTCTCTTAACCTTGCCTTTTTCTACTGGTAACGGGAATTGGAATGATCCCATTGTGGCATTATTTACTTCAACTTCCGCAGTTTGTGTTACAGGTTTAGCTGTGGTAGACACTGGTACTGATTTTTCCTTTTTAGGTCAATTGTTTATTGCTCTTTTAGCCCAAATTGGTGGTTTGGGTTATATGACAACTACCACATTTTTGATGTTATTAATAGGCAGAAAATTTGATTTGCGACAAAAAGTAGCAATTCAACAAGCTTTAGATCGTCCAGGTATGAGTGGAAGCGCTCAAATTATCCGTTCCATTATTGCAACTACCCTATTATTTGAAATCACGGGAGTATTACTACTAATGATAGCCTTTGTCCCGGAAAAAGGTTGGCAAGAAGGAACTTGGTTAGCAATTTTTCATAGTGTTAGTGCTTGGAATAATGCTGGCTTTAGTCTATTTAAAGACAATTTAATCAGTTATCAATCTTCTCCTTTAGTGATTTTAACAATTGGCACATTAATTATTTTTGGAGGTATTGGTTATCAGGTAATTTTGGATATGTATTTGTGGTTAAGAGATAGCTTTACTTATCAAAGTAATCGTTTGATCAGAAAAAATAGTTGTTTAATATTTTCCCTAGATTTTAAAGTGGCTACTAGCACAACCTTAATATTATTAGTGCTAGGAACAATTGCTATTTTGATGATAGAAATTAGAAATGATAGCATCTTTGGAAAATTAGATCTAACCGGAAAAATATTAGTCGCTTGGTTTCAGTCAGTTACCACCAGAACTGCTGGTTTTAATAGTATTGACATTGGCAAAATGACCAATGCTGGATTGTTCATTATGATTGCGCTCATGTTTATTGGTGCAAGTCCTGGAGGTACAGGAGGAGGAATTAAAACCACAACTTTACGAGTGATTACCAGTTGTACAAAGGCAATTTTGCAAGGTAAAGAGGAGGTATTATTATATAATCGCAAAATTGCCATATCATTAATTTTAAAAGCAGTAGGTGTAGTATTTGGTTCATTAGCAACTGTGATTGTTTCCACGGTTTTAATTAGTATTACCGACCCGGAATTTCCCTTTATTCAGATTCTCTTTGAAGTAGTATCAGCCTTTGGTACAGTGGGACTTTCTACAGGTATTACAGCTACTGTTTCTACCGCAGCCAAATTAATTTTAATTCTCACCATGTACATTGGTCGAGTTGGTATCTTACTATTAATGTCATCCATACTAGGTGATCCTCGTCCTAGTAGAATTCATTATCCTGAAGAAAATCTCCTGGTTGGATAATTACCAATTACCCATTACCAATTACCCATTACCCATTACCCATTACCCATTACCCATTACCCATTATGAATCTTTCATCATTAAAATTTCTCCGCAGTTTACGTAAAGACAATCACCAATTTGCTGTCATTGGCTTAGGTCGTTTTGGTCGTTCTGTTTGTTCAACATTGCATAATTTAGGTTATCAAGTATTAGCCACAGATGTTGACGAAAAACGAGTTTCTGAGGCTTTAAATGAGCAAATAGTCGGTCATGCTTTACAACTAGATTCAACTGAACCAGCAGCACTAAAAGAAGCCGGAATTTTTGAATTTGATACCGTAATTGTCGCCATTGGTAACTACGTTCAAGAAAGTATTATTACTACTTTAAATGTAAAAGAAGGTGGTGTACCTCACGTAGTGGCAAAAGCCTCTAGTGAAGTTCACCATAAATTATTACAACGAGTGGGAGCAGATCATGTAGTATTTCCTGAATATGAAGCCGGTTGTGCTTTAGCACGAACACTTACTAAACCAGGAATTTTAGAAAGATTTGATCTTGACCCAGATAATAGCATTGTGGAGTTAATTGTTCCTGATGAATTTCATGGAAAAACTATTGCTGAACTTCAACTTCGTAACCGTTATGGTTTAAATATGTTGGCCGTAAGTCATGATAGTAAATTTATCATTAATCCTGAACCAACTAAACGTTTGGAAAAAGGTTCTGCAATGGTAGTAATTGGTTGCAACAAAGATATTAATCGTTTACCAATTTGAACTTCTCGCGGCAGTCCCTACCCTCAATGTACCCTTATGGTAGGGGTTAGAGCAGGTTATTGTAGCGAAGCGGAAATAACCAATCTTTCTATTCTAATCTTTCTATTCTATTTACTTCGTTGGTGCGTCTTGTTCCTTGATATATTGCTTTAGTTTTTCAATTGGCGCACCACCACTTGATGCCACATAATACGAGCTAGACTGTGAAAACAGGTTTCCAATAAAATTTATCAATATGTTCTTTAAATTTTTTCTACTTTATACTCACTCAAACTACATCTCACGTTAAATTACTCAGTGTTAATCCCCGACATGATTCAATGCCAGTTAAGCGGTCAGGTTGACCGTGGTAGAGACGTTCCATGGAACATCTCTACATAGTGCCGACACTTTCAGGAAAAAAAAGCTGGTAATTGTTAGCTTATGTTAGCTTTTTTGTATCGTTCAAGGTTCAAAATTAAGGTTCTTGATTTTCCCTTGGGCAATTTTTCTTTTGACAAAAACGCCAGCCCCAAATACCATGGTTGCACCCACTAAAGGAAGCGCGTCTGTTTCCCAGGGAACAGCCGTAGGAGGTGGCGTTCCGTCGTCGACTGTTACGCTTGTCAAGAGTGCTATAGGAGGTTGTCCACCTGGACCGCCTACGTTGAAGAAACTCAGCAATTGGCTTGTGTTAGTGGCTGTGAAGTCCATGGTTATTTTCTCCCAGGGTCGAACGTTCTCGTAAAGAGCCATGTCGATCCGAGGAGCCCATTTAACTTCGTTACCAAAAGTAACCTGGAATTGATCCCATGTGGGTGTGTTGTAAATATTGGTATGACCTTCAGGGTTAATGGATGCTCCTGCCTGATAAAAGCTGACGGTATAGTTCTTCCCTACGGTAAGACCAGTCAATTGTTGACTCAATCTCGGTCCATACTGTGTGTCTCCGTCAAATTGAAAGAACCATGCTGGGTCACCAGTAGGAGAATTAACAGTCTGTCCAGGTGCAACATTTAACGCAAATACACCCGGTAGTCCGGGTGCACTCCCACGACCGACGGCAGTACCAGGTGGCGTTATAGCTCCATAAACGGCACTGGAATGGTTGAAAATAATCCAGTCTGGGATGACGTTGTTTGTATATGTGCCCTGACCCTGAATACGATAAGTGTTATTTGGAGAGGCATCTTGTATCGTTTGACTGGGAATTAGATTACCATTTTGGAGTATGTTAACGGCTTGTGCAGGAAGACTCACAGCAGAAGCCAAGACCATGGCGGAAAATCCCAGGACAATTGGCTGATATTGATTGATATTCATTGATTTACTGATCATTGATTTTTGAGTTGATCAAGGATTTTTGCAGTCTGATTCACCTTACCAATGTGCCAGTTGCGTAAGTCCTGGTATTGGTATTATTTACTCAGTAATAAGAACTATATAGTTATGTATCGCCAATGAACACTCCAAAATTCCCACTTTTTCGTATGTCAAAAAAAAGCCATTATTGGTGGTATAATTAAATTTATCTGCTTTATACTCACTCAAACTACATCTCACGTTAAATTACTCAGTGTTAATCCCCGACATGATTCAATGCCAGTTAAGCGGTCAGGTTGACCGTGGTAGAGACGTTCCATGGAACATCTCTACATAGTGCCGACACTTTCAGGAAGAAAAAGCTGGTAATTGTTAGCTTATGTTAGCTTTTTTGTATCGCTTTTGGAAAACACATATTTAATTAATTTTCACCAGAGGTCTCATGTAATTTTATGCTTTTCTTTTTATCTGCTGGTAGGATCACCATGGCATCCCCAAAAGAATAAAAGCGGTATTCAGAGGCGATCGCTTCTTGGTAAATATCTAGTAACCTTTCTCTACCAATTAAAGCACTAACCAACATCAACAAACTAGAACGGGGTAAATGAAAATTGGTGATTAAACCCTCCACAACTTGCCACTTATAGCCAGGATAAATAAATAAGTTTGTTTTCCCCATAAATGGCTGTAAATCCCCCAATTGCGCCGCTCCTTCCAACGCTCTCACCACTGTTGTCCCCACCGCAATAATGCGTCCTCCCGCAGCTTGAGTAGCCCGAATTTGCTCAACGGTATCAGCAGAAACCTCTATCCATTCTTCGTGCATGGCGTGAGTAGTCACATCTTCTACTTCTACTGGGCGAAAAGTACCGACACCAACATGAAGAGTAATAAAGGCTTGATTAATGCCACAAACCCGCAATCTTTCTAGTAACTCCGGTGTAAAATGTAGTCCTGCTGTTGGCGCAGCGATCGCTCCTGCTTCCTGAGCATACACCGTTTGATACTGTTCATTAGCAGCGGTAGAGGCCGTGATATAAGGTGGGAGGGGAATTTCGCCAAATTTGCCTAATACCTGGACTAAAGGCACTGCTGGAGGCAAATCAAACTGCAATAATCGCCCCCCGGTTTGTGGATCTGATTCAACCACCGTCGCCCTTAATGTCTGTTGATTTTCCTCTCCTCCTGCTGTAAAAATAATTTCATTGCCTATCTTAAACCGCTTACCAGGTTTCACCAAAGCCAACCAGCAATTATGCTGTCGTTCTTCCAATAGTAACACCTCGACTTCCGCACCAGTAGACTTACATCCGTACAACCGAGCGGGAATCACTTTCGTATTATTCATTACCAGCAAATCACCCGGTTGCAGCAATTCCGGTAAATCACGGAAAATATGATGAGAAACTGGTATAGTATGAGGATTTTCCAGAGAATTTACAACCAATAACCTGGAACTATCTCTAGGAACAGCAGGGTTTTGAGCAATTAGTCCTGGTGGAAGTTCGTAGTCATAACTAGATAACGAACAATCTAAATTCACATCCTGTACTTCTAGACTAGACATTTTCTGCAATTTTGCTTATACTATTTGTTACTTGATTTTCATTAAGGGGAATTAATGGGTAAATCTCCCCATAGAAAAACGGGGGCTTTTACCCTACCGGGAACTGGGCTTGATTAGGGAAGATAGAGAGGTAAAATTAGCTTTGATCCTTCACACCATGAGCGAATACTTATATTACTTGGCCAATGCCAGTCTCACACTGAGAATCGTTCAACACCTCCACGCTAGAAAGGAAACCCCTATTTCCTTTGTTAGTATAATTCATCAAATTAATGGTTGGGTAGTCAGAATCAAATTTAAAGAAGTGCTTTCACCCCAGGAAGATGGTGATTTTCGGGCATTTTTGAATGAATTAGGCATTAACTACCAACCACCAATGAGAGTACAAATGGCACTGTGGAGTTTAGAAGCTGGACAAACCCCTGTAGACGTAATGGGTCGTTATCAAGTAGCAATTGTTTCCCATGGAAATCCTGAAAGAGAAGAAATTGAAGCATTTAGACAACAGTTTGTGCGTGGTTTAGGCTACTGTCCAGAAACACTGGCTTAAACAATTTAAAACTGAAAATTCAAAACTGTTTGTGTAGTATCACAGAATGGACAATAATTCTGATCTCATATTATTTGTTGGTCAAAAGCTGCCAGAATATATTCTTGCAGCTGAAAATCATATCCAGACACCGATAAACTAGCCAGAGAGACTTCTTCAATAACTGCCCTTTTTATCAGCTTTTTTGATGTAGGTTGATAATGAACAAGGGCTATATCAAAGCGACAATAATAATCAGCTTTTTCAGGATATTCACTTAAAAATATTTCCGCCGTTTGCCAGATTTTTGCTTGTTTTTCGGGAGTAATGGCGTTTTTACCCAATTCATCCCAATTACCGGAACTCCGGGTTTTAACTTCTATAAATGCCACCGTTGTGTCTTGATATTGGGCAATAATATCAATTTCTCCCCAGCGACACCAAAAGCGACGGTGTAAAATTTTCCAACCTGTAGATTGTAACCATTTGGCTACTAGGTCTTCACCTATGTTACCAATATCTGCATAATTAAATGGAGAAGAATTAGCCATTCAATAACAATACCATGAATAATACACATCAAAACTGGACAAGTATATTCAGTTTATTACTTTGGGTGATGATTTCCACCACCGCTTTCATCGCTATCGTCCCCCCTGCTGTAGCACTGGAATATAACAAAGAAATTCTCATCAGTGCTGATTTTTCTGGACGTGATTTAAGAGACTCTAGTTTTACTAAAGCCAATCTCCGCTACAGTAATTTTAGTAACTCCAATTTAACAGGTGTAAGTTTTTTTGCTGCTAATCTAGAATCAGCAAATTTACAAGCAGCTAACCTAACTAACGCTACATTAGATTCCGCCCGTCTGATAAAAACCAATTTAACAAACGCCATTTTAGAAGGCGCATTTGCCGCTAATGCTAAATTTGATGGTGCTATAATTGATGGTGCTGATTTTACAGATGTGCTACTGCGTCGAGATGAAAACAATAAATTATGTAAAGTAGCTAAAGGTACTAATACTGTAACAGGTAGAGACACAAGAGATACTTTATATTGTCGGTAGAGAAGAACATACCCGACTGCTGATAATTGTGGGGTAGGCTTCTAGCCCGCGCTTGCGACTGCTAATAATTGTGGGGTGGGCTTCTAGCCCGCCGACTGCTGATAATTGTGGGGTGGGCTTCTAGCCCGCCCTAGTCGCTTGCGACTGCTGATAATTGTGGGGTAGGCTTCTAGCCCGCCCTAGTCGCTTGCGACTGCTGATAATTGTGGGGTAGACTTCTAGATCGCGCTTGCAACTGCTGATAATTGTGGGGTAGGCTTCTAGCCCGCCCTAGTCGCTTGCGACTGCTGATAATTGTGGGGTAGACTTCTAGCCCCCCCTAGTCGCTAATACCATTTGATACTGATTTGAGAATGAGAAAGCCCTGCTAAGGATAAAAGTATGTTAGTTTGGGAGATGTCAATTTGTATTATTAATTAGGTGAATTTTGGCAGATATTAATAATCAGGAAAAAATTCTACTTGTACCAGGTACTTTATGGACAAGTGTGAAGCAAACAACAGAACTGGCTTTAAATTCTGGGGCGTTAAAATCTATTCCCACGGAATTGGAAATTGTCGAACAAGATGGGATAAAATTTATGATCAGAATTTTAGCAAATCTCAACCGCAAACAAGCCGATAAAGAAAAACAAGAACAACAAATTGCTAGGACTGGTAAAAAGTTTAATCCTTTCTTACCCTACGAGCAAGATTTATTCGTCACGGATATCTCTCCTACTCATGTTTGTATTTTAAATAAGTTCAATGTTGTTGATAATCATTTGTTAATTATCACCCGCATTTTTGAACAACAAGAAACCTTACTCACCCTAGAAGATTTTACAGCAATGTGGGCTTGTTTAGGAGAATTTGAAGGTTTAGTATTTTACAATGGTGGTAAACTAGCTGGTGCGAGTCAACCACATAAACATTTACAAATTGTCCCTTTTTCAGAAACAGATATTCCTATTTCCCCACTTTTAAAAACTGCAAAACTAGAAAATAATATGGGAACTATCCGAGAATTTCCCTTTTTACACGCTTTTACTAATCTTCATAGCGGAGAAAGTCCAAAAGTAACCTTAGAAAAATATCATAATTTACTACAGAAAATGGGAATTAAACCTCTAGAAAATAATCTACAATCGGGAGCATATAATCTTTTAATTACACGAAAATGGATGTTAATTGTGCCGCGAAAACAAGAAGAATTTGCAGAAATTTCCATAAATTCTCTAGGTTTTGCAGGTGCATTATTAGTCAAAAATCAACAACAAATGGAAATACTTAAAAACATTAACCCAATTAATATTTTAACCAATGTTGCTTTTCCCATAGAAAAAAATTAAATATTAGAGTAAAATATTAGAGTAAAATATAATCTAATATATAGCGATCTTAAATCAGACGTGAATACCTCTTTTTTCTCTACCTCTGCGTCCTCTGTGTCCTCTGTGGTTCGTTCAAAAAAAAATACATTCACAACCCACTGAAGATTGCTATACTCACATCTTGCACCTTTACGCGAAACAAAAATCATAAACAGAGGAAAAACTATGGAATCTCTAGATATAAAATGGATTCGTTCTCAGTTTCCCGCACTCACACAAACAATCAACAAAAAGCCAGCAATTTTCTTTGATGGACCAGGAGGAACACAAGTTCCTGGTGGAGTTTTAGACGCAATTAGTGATTATTTAGTTAGATCAAATGCGAATGTTCATGGTACTTTTGCTACAAGTTTGCGAACAGATGCTTTAATTATTTCCGCCAGAGCAGCGATCGCTGACTTCTTAGGATGCGATAATGATGAAATAGTATTTGGCGCAAATATGACCACTCTCACCTTCTCTGTGAGTCGCGCTATTGGTAGAGAATTACAAGCTGGTGATGAAATTATCGTTACAGACTTAGATCATGCTGCGAATATTTCTCCTTGGTATGCTTTAGCAGAAAAAGGTGTAATTATTCGTGCTGTTGATATCAATACTTCTGATTGTACTTTAGATTGGCATGATTTAGAAAAAAAGATAAATTCCCGCACCAAATTAGTAGCAGTTACCTATGCTTCTAATGCCGTGGGGACAATTAATGATATTAGTAAAATAGTCAAAATAGCCCACAATGTCGGGGCTTTAGTATATGTTGATGCTGTCCATTACGCGCCCCATGGACTGATTAATGTTCATCATTTAGATTGTGATTTTCTAGCCTGTTCTGCTTACAAATTCTTCGCACCCCATGTAGGAATTGTCTACGGAAAAAGAGAACATTTAACCAGATTTTCCCCTTATAAAGTTAAACCAGCAACAGAAGAAATTCCCTCAAAATGGGAAACAGGAACTTTAAATCATGAAGGTTTAGCCGGGTTAATAGCAGCGATTAATTATTTAGCCAAATTAGGTTGTCATGTTTCCCCAAACTTAGATAATGAATTACTTTCCTCCTTAATAGAAGCCGACAGAGAAGGTTTAACTACCTTCCATTGTCCTCGATTTTTGACAGCACCAGAACAAAAAAATCATCAATTAGTATCAGCCTATCATAGTCGACGAGCAGCTTTAATAGCAGCAATGTCAGCCATTCAACAATATGAAAGAGAATTAAGTAAAAAGCTAATTTCAGGCTTATTAAAAATCCCTGGTTTACGCTTATATGGTATTACAGAACCCAGCCAATTTAAATGGCGCACACCAACAGTATCTATTCGCATAGCAGGAAAAACGCCCGCAACCATAGCCCAAATATTAGGAGAAAAGGGAATATTTGTTTGGTACGGAAATTTTTATGCAATTAACCTCACAGAAAAATTAGATGTAGAAACATCTGGTGGATTATTGCGGATAGGATTAGCCCATTATAACACAGTTGAAGAAATAGATCAACTATTACAAACCCTAAATGAAATTGTTTAAGAGGGAACAGGGAACAGGTGACAGGGAACAGGGAACAGGTGACAGGGAAGAGGGAACAGGTAACAGGTAACAGGTAACAGGTAACAGGGGACAGGGAACTCTTAACAGGTAACAGGGAACAGGTGACAGGTGACAGGTAACTCTTAACCTGTTATGTCGGGTTTTTTCCGTTCACCTACTTAGTCTCATTAAGCCCTAATTAGTCCACGGAGGTGGACTTTGCTTGTGTAGTAGCGACTTCTATTCGCCCAATACCCTTTATTAATTTTTAATTCATCCACAGTCGTCAGCCTCACAGACACGACGTATATTAATAATGTCACTCATTTTTTTAAGTTGAACAAATAAACGTTCCAACTGAGGACAATCGCGCACATCAATTCCTAAATCAATTAAAGCCGGTTCTCCCAAAGAAGTTTTAACTTGAGCGTGACGGACATTGATACCCTGGTCGCTTAATCGAGATAGTACATCTTTTAATACTCCCACTCTATCTAATGCCTCAATTTGCATATTAATAGGATATGTATAAGGACGGCTTTGATTTTCTGTAACTGAGTTCCAACGCACTGGTACTAAACGTTCACACTCAACATGACCTAGATTATGACAGCCTTGGCGGTGTATAGAAATTCCTCTTCCCCTAGTCACAGCCCCCACAATTGGTTCCCCAGGAATGGGAGTACAACAACCAGCAATATGATAAACTAAACCCTCCACCCCAAGAATAGGGGAATCACTAGCACGGTATGTAGATAATGAATCCGTTTTTTCCTGGCGCGAAGTTTTTGCTGTTGATTCCTTGGCGAGAAATGGGATCATATCACTAACAGGTTGTTTACCTTTAACAACTTCCCGCCAACGGTTCAGCACTAAATTTAAAGTAACTTCCCCATAACCTAAACTAGCCAGTAAATCTTCTACACTGTGATAATTACACTTTTCCGCCACAGTCTGCATAGCCTCTGATTTGAGTAAGTTCTCAAAACCAGTTTTCCCCAATTCCTTTTCTAATAAATCCCGTCCCCTGGCGACATTTTCTTCTCGGCGCGATCGCTTATACCATTGTTTAATACGATACTTCGCAGCCGAAGTACCAACAAAATTTAACCAATCTAAACTGGGATGACAATTTTTTTGAGTAATAATGTCAACAATATCACCATTATGCAATCGCGTTGATAAGGGAACAATGCGCCCATTTACCCGCGCCCCTGCACAGTGGTTTCCGATTTCTGTATGAATGCGATAGGCAAAATCTATACTGGTAGAACCAGGACTTAAAGGAATAACATCCCCCTTGGGAGTGAAGACATAAACCCCATCTTCAAAGAGATTATCTTTCACACTATCTAAGTATTCTTGAGCATCTTTTAAGTCACTTTGCCAATCTAGCAATTGGCGTAACCAAGTAAATTTTTCATCAGAACTTGTTAAGTTAGTATTCTCAGAACCACCAGTTTCTTTATACTTCCAATGAGCAGCAATTCCGTATTCCGCGATATGGTGCATTTCCAGAGTGCGAATTTGCACTTCTAAGGGTCGCCCTGTCAAACCAATTACCCCAGTATGTAGAGATTGATAATTGTTTGGTTTAGGCAGACCTATATAATCCTTAAATCTACCAGGGATGGGACGAAAAGTATCATGAACCACCGCTAAAGCTCGATAACATTCTTCATTAGTTTGGACAATAATTCGCAGCGCCGCCAAATCATAAATTTCATGAAATTCCTTTTGCTGCCGCCGCATTTTTTGATAAATGCTATAAAGGTGTTTAGGACGACCGCTAATTTCCAAACAATTAATACGCGCTTTCAGTAACCGACGGCGCAGAGTCTCCGTAGCTTTAAGTAACTTTTCTTCCCTATCCGTGCGTTTTTCAGCCACACATTGCTGAGTTTCTCGATAGGCCTCCGGTTCTAAATATTTGAATGCTAGGTCTTCTAATTCCCATTTAATTTGCCAAATTCCTAAACGATTCGCCAAAGGTGCGAAAATATCTCGTGTTTCCTGGGCGCTACGTTGACGACTAGATTCTGGCATATATTGAAGAGTCCGCATATTATGCAAACGGTCCGCCAGTTTGACCACAATTACCCGAATATCTTGCGCCATAGCCAGAAACATTCGCCGGAAATTTTCCGCTTGACTTTCGGTTTTGCTGGTAAAATTAATTTTCGACAGCTTAGTAACACCTTCTACCAATCGCCGCACCTCTGATCCAAAGCGTGCTTCTATGTCTTCACCTGTAACTTCTGTATCTTCAACTACATCATGAAGCAAGCCCGCTGCTATCATAACAGGACTACCACCTAATTCACGGAGTATTTCCGCCACAGCCACAGGGTGAGCAATATAAGGCTCTCCAGATTTTCGGGTTTGACCCCCATGTAATTCATAAGCAAACTGAAATGCTCGACAAATAAGGGCGTTACCGTTATACGTTCGCTCCTCTTCCTCCGTCAGTATGGGTGCTGGAGGTTCAATTAAACATCTGTTCAGCCAGTCTGGGAGAACGACATCAGTAGGAGGTTTGATAGCTATACTACTCATAAAATCAAAAAGGTAATTTGTGGATAGGTTGGAAGATAGTTAAAATTGACAGCACCGCCATAAAATAGATGCTGTTGCCTGGAGGCTTAGAGATAAGGTGAGAAAGATAATGTTCTAATTGTATTGTTTGTAGTTATCATCCATTACAGGTTGCTGGCAAATATGGTCATAAAAACCTATTGACGAGAAACCAAGCCTCAAAAGTAAAATTCAAGGCTGGTGATTTTCAGCAGAAACAAAAGAAAGTTGAGTTGTATGAGAAAATTTTCTTGACATTAATATTATCCTAACTGGCAACAAATGTCTTTAAATTGTGATAAATATCAGGAGTTGGCAACATTTATAGACGAGTTACGAACTCATATAACAGCCGATAAACTCAATACTAATCAATTACGGTTAAATTTCACCCATTTACAAACATTTTTTTTACAGCTTGTTCCCTTAGTTGATGACAATTCCCAGCAACTGTCCTATAAAACGGAAATAAGTAAACAGTTGCGACTCTTGGAAGTGGATATAATGTTTCTCCAAGGGGCAAGGCATTCAACAACGCTACAGGCTAGATTGAAAGCCATTGAAGAACGAATTAATACTTTACTTGGGTATTGTCAAGCTATTATCCAGCCTACGAAATCACAGGAATCAAAGTAGGAATTTGTCTCACGCAGAGGCGCGAAGGAAGAGTTTGAGAGATGGAATTTTTGGCTCTTGATGGGGAATAATGAAATTATATACTTTGTCACAGTAGAGCAAATTTAAACCAATATGGACTGGACAACACCACTCAAGGCACAACAAACTGATTTTATTCAAAGACTTAAATCTGCTAAATTACTCCATTGTGACGAAAAAGGCCAGCATAGTGAATTAACTATCATTTCTGGTCAAAGGTTAGACCAATTACGGGATTTTTGCTGGGAAATGGTGAAAAAATATAAACCAAATGATCCCCAAAATTACTTTATCAACAATATGAAGGGGAAGTTGGGTGAGGAAGTTGTTAAATCCCGGTTAGCTGATTTTGTCACAGAAGTTGACTATGAAAAGCGCGTTGGTGGTGATGGAAAAGTTGATTTTACCTTAACTTCTGACTCATCAATTGGTATTCAGGTTAAAGCCCGGAATGGCAATTTCGATAAAATTCAATGGTCAATTAGTCAAGAAGAAATTGCAAAAAATGCTGTTCTAGTTTGTATTTTAATTCAAGAGGAAGTTAGCGAAGCTCAGGCTGAATACAATCTGATTTTGGCGGGATTTTTACCAACAAATATGATTACATCGAATACTGGTAAAGCCTTGGTAGGAATAGATGAATTGCTTTATTCTGGCGGTTTACGCAGCTATTTAGAAAGTTTGACATCTTCTGAAGCTGACGAATATATGCGACTGGGTAATGAATGTATTGAAAAAGAAGATTATCAAAATGCTTTTGGTTATTATACTCAAGTATTGCAACTGAAACCAAATAATGAAGATGCTTATTTTGACAGAGCAATAGCCCGTTATTATTTAGGAGATAAGCAGGGTGCAATAGATGATTACAACCAAGCTATCAAGTTTAATCCTAACTTAGCCCAAGCCTACTACGGCCGGGGATATGTCCGTGATGATTTAGGAGATAAGCAAGGAGCAATAGAAGATTACACCCAAGCTATCAAGATTAATCCTAACTATGCCAAAGCCTACCACAACCGGGGAGTTGTCCGTTCTGAATTAGGAGATAAGCAGGGTGCAATAGATGATTACACCCAAGCTATCAAGATTAATCCTAACTATGCCAAAGCCTACCACAACCGGGGAATTGTCCGTAATGATTTAGGAGATAAGCAAGGAGCAATAGAAGATTACAACCTAGCTATCAACATTAATCCTAACTATGCCAATGCCTACAACGGCCGGGGAATTGTCCGTAAGCAATTAGGAGATAAGCAGGGTGCAATAGATGATTACACCCAAGCTATCAAGTTTAATCCTAACTATGCCAATGCCTACTACAACCGGGGAGTTGTCCGTAATGAATCAGGAGATAAGCCAGGAGCAATAGATGATTACAACCAAGCTATCAAGTTTAATCCTAACTATGCTGATGCCTACTACAACCGGGGAATTGTCCGTTATGAATTAGGAGATAAGCAAGGTGCTATAGATGATTACACCCAAGCTATCAAGTTTAATCCTAACGATGCCGAAGCCTACATCGGACGGGGAAATGTCCGTGATGATTTAGGAGATAAGCAAGCAGCAATAGATGATTACAACCTAGCTATCAAGATTAATCCTAACCTTGCCCAAGCCTACTACAACCGGGGAGTTGTCCGTTATGCTTTAGGAAATAAGCAAGGAGCAATAGATGATTACACCCAAGCTATCAAGTTTAATCCTAACTATGCCAATGCCTACTACAACCGGGGACTTGTCCGTAAGGATTTAGGAGATAAGCAGGGTGCAATTAAAGATTTCCAAACAGCCGCAAATATCTATAAAAAAGAAGGTAAAGAAACAGACTATCAAGATGCTATGCAACAACTCAGAAAAATTAACAAATAATGAATATGAGTTAAGCCAGGTACGAAATATCCCCGACTTCTGAATTAGATTTTTTGTAAATAATGAAGATCATTCAAAAAAGTCGGGGATCTAAATCAGTTGGGTTCATTTTCTTCTCTCTTCCTTCGCGCCTCTGCGCCTCTGCGTGAGCCAAAAATATTTAACTGACTCACAAACTAACTACTGAATAAGTATATAAAACTTAACAAAAAAAACTACTAAAGTCATAGAAAAATGGTAAATTACTTTCAGTAACACCGATGATCAGGCTGTGTTTCTTGATAGTCCATCAACTTAAATAGATACAGGATAGTTATATGTTTAATAGAATACGTAGTCTTTTAAGCGGATTTTTCAATAATTCTCGCACAGTCAACAACGAACCACTAAATAAAGTGAGTTTGATAGTAATTATTTTAGTTGATATTTTCATTTTAATTAATGTCTTTACAGGTTTAAATGATATTAGTCAATGGTATCTTAGCCCGTCTCAGTCTTATCCATGCTATTCTGAATGGAACGATTATAAAGCAGATACTAGGACAAATAAAGATTATCAATTTCTGATCAGTGGATTACTTGATAGTAGCAATGAGCAAACAATTCAACAAAGATATCAAGATGCAGAAAATAGACATTTGGGTAAAGTTTCGCCAATATGTTTAAATTATGGAGAATTTAAAGATCAACTAAACAATCCTGAAAATCAGAAAATTATCAGCGGTATCAATCAGAAACAAAATAAGATTAATCAACTCCAACAGGCCAATAATACAATTCGTGAACAATACGATTCCACACTTTTAGAAAAAATTGCTGGTCAGCCTTCAGGTAATTCTATTAATCAAGTAAAAGCGGAAAAAGCTAAACAGGAATTAACGCAAAACAACCGCAATATTTCTGTATTAAAACAAGAAATTGCTAATCTACAAAATCAACTGCTGAACAAACCTGAGAGTATTAATTTCCTCTCTTTTGTCAAGGACGAAACTAAATTTAACCAAGTTGCAAAAGGTCATCAAGACGCATCATTTTGGTATTCTAGCATTCAATTTCTATTTCAGTCTATTTTCCTATTGCCCTTGATTTTGGTTGCATTATTGGTTAATAACTTCAGTCAACGCCAAGGATATGGATTAATAAGCCTCATAAGCTGGCATTTGCTAGTTATATTTCTCATTCCTCTAGTTCTAAAAATATTTGAATTTCTGCAAATTGGTGTCATATTTCAATATTTATCTAATCTCATTAATCGTCTGTTTGCAGGGTTAATCTTCCTCCTGCGTTACCTTTATATTTTGGTAATTCCTGTACTTGGTTTTGGGATCATTAAATTTTTCCAAACCGTTGTATTTAATACCAAAATTCAGGCCACTAAAAGAATTCAAGAATCAAGGTGTATTCGCTGTGCCAAAAAAATTCGTCCACGAGATAGTTACTGTCCCCACTGTGGTTATGATCAATATATTGAATGCCATAATTGCCATAATTTGACCTATAGAGGATTACCTTATTGTTATCATTGTGGCGCTGATCAAAATTCTAGTCCCGTAGAACAGAATTAAAAATCAAAAAGTATAATTCATCAATGTTGGGTTTAACTGTCGTTCAACCCAACCTACAGAGATAATAAAAAACTTAGCAAATTTAAACTTAGCAAATTTAAACTTAGCGACATATTTCCTCACCTATTTATTAGATATTATCGAATTACTAACTTAAATCTAAAGAGAGGATTTATGTCATCAATTACGAATGTAACAGAAGCCACATTTAAACAAGAAGTATTAGAAAACGAAACACCCGTTTTAGTTGACTTTTGGGCACCCTGGTGTGGTCCGTGTAAAATGTTATCTCCTGTAGTCGAAGAAGTAGCTACAGAATACGAAGGACAATTGAAAGTTGTTAAAGTCAATACAGATCAAAATCCCACAGTTGCTAGTCATTACGGGATTCGTACCATTCCCACCTTGATGGTATTTAAAGGAGGAAGACAAATTAATACTGTTGTTGGTGCTGTTCCCAAAACCACTTTAGCTGCTACCTTAGATAAGTATATTACCAGAGAGAAGTAATTAAAAAAACAGGGATATTAGAGATAAAAACTCCCCATTTACTTCCTCGCGTCTCTGGGTCTGTGCGTGATCAAAAATACCCTGTAATTCCATCAACAAATAACGAACCACAGGTTAATTGAACAGCGGACAAAAAAGCGTTACCCTAAATAGGACAAAACAGAGGAGAATACCGTGAGTTCCAGCACCCAGACCCAAGCATTAGACGTACCTAGCGCCATAGTACAACGCCGTTCCATCAAAACCTTCAAACCAGATTCTATTTCCCCCGACTTACTCAAACAACTAGTAGAATTAACCGTAGCCGCACCCAGTAGTTTTAACGTTCAATCTTGGAGAATAGTATTAGTTCAAGAGGAAACGCAAAAACAAGCATTATGCGCGGCTTCCTGGAATCAAAAGCAAATCATCCAAGCGCCCGTTACCTTTGTTTTCGCTGCTGACACTGCTGCGGGAGAAAAGGACTTAACACCGATTTTAGAACAAGGGTTAGCCACAGGAGCCTGGAATGAGGGAACTGTGAATTATTTTAGAAATGCAATTCCCCAATTTCAAGCAGGGTTAGGAGACAAGCGCCGGGAATACGCCATTAAAGATGCCATGATAGCAGCTACAAACTTAGTCTTAGCCGCAGAAAGCCTGGGTTTATCTACCTGCTTTATGAATGGTTGGATTGAAGAACAGGTCAAAGCTATAATTGGTGCTGAGAATAACCCAGACATAGCCATTGCTGTTTTAGTACCGGTCGGTTATGCGGCCGAACCGCGTTTAAATCCCGGTCGTTTACCATTATCGGTTAATGTGTCTGTAGATAAGCTAGACAACCCCTATGAAGGTTAATTAGGGATTTGGGGGTTAGGTTGGGACAATTTTTGGCTAAATGAACCATATTTTTAGTTTCGCGCAAAGATGCGAGGGCGCACAGCATCATGAAGTTCATCTGTCCTCATCTGTCTTCATCTGTCTTTATCTGTCTTAATTATCTGTCCTCATCTGTCTTTATTATTTGTCTTCATCTGTCTTCATCTGTCTTTATCTGTCCTCATCTGCGGTTAATTATTCTGAAAATCTTATTCTATCTAGCTTTGTTTTAATTATACTTACTATAAAAACTATATATTTCGGTTGTTTAAATTACAAAGTGATAATTTTTTATTGTACATCAATAAACATAAAAATAGTTGGTTTTGATTTAAAAATATTGTAATACGGCAATGACTAAAATCTGTTGCTGGCTCTCTCATTAATTCTAGAAGTTTTACTTTTAGTTTTTCTGACAATTCACAAAAATTTACTTAACCCAAATATTGGGTTTAGTAAGTTCAATTTCTAACAGTGATTTAGTTTAGCTACATCCATAATTACTGTTGTTTGACATATTTTCCCTATTTTTCAGGGGAGTAAATGACTGAACTCGCAGCAAATTTATCATATTTATGTTTGGCTGGATAGAGTAGTAAATAAGTCTAGGAGATTGTAATGCTGGATTTTTTCACTTCATTGAATGAGCATAATTTACCATATCCAGATCCTTTACATCCTATCGTGGTTCACTTTGTAATTGCGATGGTTCTATTTTCTGTTTTCTGTGATGTCGCTGGGTATTTAACTGGTAGAACTCGCTTGTTTGAAGTGAGTTGGTGGAATATGTGTATTGCTACAGTGGCGATTTTTGTAGCGATTATTTTTGGTCAATTTGAGGCGGGTTTAGCTAAACCTTATGAACTGGCTAAATCAGTTTTAAATGTTCATACTCTTATTGGTTGGTCACTTTCTGGAATCATTACGGCCATTACAGCTTGGCGTTATGTTTTGCGGAGTCAAAACCCGAATAAACTGCCTTTTCATTATCTAGCTGTGGGCATTTTATTAACATTAATTGTCGGTTTTCAAGTGTATCTTGGTGATGAACTTGTATGGGTGTATGGCTTACATACTGTACCTGTTGTGGACGCGGTCAAGGATGGAATATTGCCATGAATTCAGAATTATTAGATCAAATTAGTCATCAAATGGGTGCAAATGGTTTACCTTATGCCATTCCTGTTCATCCTAATTTAGTACATCTAACATTAGGTTTATTCATCATTGCCATCATTTTTGATCTTTTAGGTGTATTCTTCCCTGTGGAAAAATGGCTATTCAGATTTTTGGGAATTAAAGTTGAGCGTTCTCAATTATTTGATGTGGGTTGGTATAACGTTTTTGCCGCTGCTGTAATTACATTCTTTACGGTTGGTGCGGGTTTTTATGAAATGTTATTGGCTGCCCCACCAGCAGATATTAAAAGTCCTTGGGGAATGTTAGCAATGCCCACAATGATGTGGCATGGTGTCGGTGGTGTATTGCTATTAGCAATGATTGTTGGTATGACTTTTTGGCGAGGTTGGCAACGTTATGTTATCGGCAAATATGAAGAGCGAGAAGTACAAATTTCTTATCTCGTTGTCGGTGTAATTATTATGTTGCTGATGTATGTTCACGGCACATTAGGAGCGCACTTAGCAGCAGATTTTGGTGTTCACAACACAGCCGATAAATTACTGCGAGCCGGACAAGACATTAATCAAATATTGGGTAAATAGGTAATGGGTAAATAGGTAATGGGTAATTGGTAATGGGTAATGGGTAATGGGTCATTAAAAACTAACTGACAACTAACAACTGACAACTGACTATTATGAAAATTCGGCAAATTCTCAACTTTTTGACCCTAGCTACTGGGGCAGTTGCCGTAACTTTTACTAGTCTATGGATTGGTAAACAGGCTTATTATTGGCTTCCTCCCCAAGGGGCTGCTGAATCTCATCTTATTGATGATTTATTTAGCTTTTTGGTAACATTAGGAGCTTTAATTTTCCTGGGAGTAACTGCTACTCTTCTCTATTCCATCACTTTTCATCGTGCCAGACCGACGGATTTTAGTGATGGTCCCCACATTGAAGGTAATATAACTTTGGAGGTAGTTTGGACGGCAATCCCGATTATGTTGGTATTATGGATTGCTGGTTATAGTTACCAAGTTTACGAACAAATGGGTATCCAGGGACCATCTCACCAGATACATCTACATAATCCCATGAAGATGGAGTCCGTTGCTGTTGTGGAAGATAAAGATCCAGCAGCCATAGTCGAAGATGTAGAACATATTGATGTATCGGCTAAACAATGGGCTTGGGTGTTTCATTATCCAGAACAGAACGTTACCAGTACAGAATTGCATTTACCCCAGGATAGTCGTGTCCGTCTTAATCTACATTCGGAAGATGTACTTCACGGCTTTTATATACCTGCTTTCCGTCTTAAACAAGACATTATTCCTGGTCATGATCTGGACTTTGAATTTACTCCTATTCGCCCCGGTGCTTATGATTTAACTGATTCCCAATATAGCGGTACATATTTTGCTACTATGCGGGCAAAAGTAATTGTGGAATCACCTAGTCAATATCAGCAGTGGTTAAGCAAAGCTGCAAGTCAAGAACTCACCCCAGCACCTAACCAAGCGGCTTCTGAATACGCTCAAAAACTCGAAAATGGGATTAATAGCGGTTGGAAAACTGTTAAACCCGCTACACCTCCTTTGGTCAATTTCTCCGGTTAACTAACCTTTTGCTTTTAGATTTGGTCATCAAAAATCTAAAAATTGGCAATCCAAAATCTAAAATCTAAAATCTAAAATCGAATGACTAACATCCCCATTGATATCACTGGTGAATCACATCACCACGAACCGCCCCAAACCTGGAGAACCTACTTCAGTTTCAGTACAGACCATAAGGTTATCGGTATTCAATACCTCGTTACCTCTTTTATTTTCTTCCTGGTTGGTGGTATCTTCGCTATGATTTTGCGCGGAGAACTGATCACCCCGGAAGCTGATTTGATAGACCGCACAGTATACAACGGAATGTTTACCATGCACGGAACAGTGATGCTGTTTCTCTGGACATTCCCCTCCCTTGTTGGTATGGCTAACTACCTTGTTCCCCTGATGATTGGGGCGCGAGATATGGCTTTCCCCCGCCTCAACGCCGTCGCTTTTTGGATGGTGCCGGTGGTGGGTATTCTCCTCATGGCCAGCTTCTTTGTCCCCGGTGGACCGGCTCAATCTGGGTGGTGGGCATATCCCCCCGTCAGTACCCAAAACCCCACGGGAAACTTGATTAACGGTCAAGTTCTCTGGTTATTAGCAGTGGCTATTTCCGGTGTCTCTTCCATTATGGGTGCGGTAAATTTTGTCACTACTATTGTGAAAATGCGATCGCCGGGAATGGGTTATTTTAGAATGCCTCTCTTTGTGTGGGCAGTATTTAGCGCCCAAATTATCCAATTATTTGGACTCCCAGCTTTAACCGCAGGGGCTGTAATGTTACTTCTTGATATTACAGTAGGAACTGCTTTTTTCGACCCCACCAAAGGCGGAAACCCGGTGATGTTCCAGCATTATTTCTGGTTCTATTCTCACCCCGCAGTTTATGTAATCATTTTGCCTATTTTCGGCATTTTCTCGGAAATCTTCCCGGTTTATTCCCGCAAACCTCTATTCGGTTATAAAGTCGTTGCTATTTCTTCCATGTTAATTGCTGTAGTTAGCGGCATTGTTTGGGTACACCATATGTATGTCAGTGGTACTCCTGCTTGGCTACGGTTGTTTTTCATGGTGACAACCATGTTTGTATCTATTCCCACAGGGATTAAGGTATTTGCTTGGGTGGCAACTATTTGGGGTGGTAAAATTCGCCTCACTACACCCATGTTATTTGCTTTGGGTGGTTTGGTAATGTTTGTTTTTGCTGGCATTACAGGAATTATGCTTTCTTCTGTTCCTGTAGATGTTCATGTTAATAATACCTATTTTGTTGTCGGCCATTTCCATTATGTTCTCTATGGAACTGTAACTATGGGAATGTATGCCGCTATCTATCATTGGTTTCCTAAAATGACGGGGAGAATGTTCCACGAAGGTTGGGGAAAAATCCATTTTTGGTTAGCATTTATCGGCACAAATTTGAATTTCTTACCTATGCACCCATTAGGTTTACAAGGAATGTTACGCCGCGCTGCTTCTTATGCACCTGAATTAATTGGTTGGAATATTGTTGCTAGTTTGGGTTCTTTTTTGTTAGGAATGTCTACTCTTCCTTTCATTTTCAATATGTTGATTTCTTGGATAGACGGAGAAAAAGCTCCTGCTAATCCTTGGCGGGCTATTGGTTTGGAATGGACTGTTTCTTCTCCTCCTCCTGTTGAAAATTTTGAGGAAATTCCGGTGATTACTTGCGAACCTTATGGTTATGGTAAGTCTGAGGATTTAATTGCATCTGCTGAACATGAGTAATGGGTAATATAGCGATTCTATTTGATGTGTGTTCAGGATTTTTTTAACGAACCACTCCAGGCACAGAGAACACGGAGGAAGAGAGTTTTTCCCGTCTGGTTTAGAATCGCTATAGTTTTTCTCATTACTTTTTTCCTAATTACTATTTTCCTGTTTTTGGAGTTTTTTAACAATGGATGTTTCTGTTTCTCCTGATGATTTAGATCATGTTAGTCATGAGCATGGACATGATGAAGAAGGCAGTAAGATGTTTGGTTTTATTGTTTTTCTGTTATCGGAAAGTGTCATTTTCTTGAGTTTCTTTGCTGGCTATATTATCTACAAAACTTCTGCTGTTAATTGGTTGCCGGCTGGTGTTTCTGGTTTGGAAATAAAAGAACCTAGCATTAATACTGTGGTTTTAGTTGCTAGTAGTTTTGTGATTTATTTTGCAGAAAAAGCTCTGGAAAGACATGATTTAACGAGTTATCGTCTATTGTTGTTTTTAACAATGGCTATGGGTGGTTATTTCCTCTATGGTCAAGCTGTGGAATGGAGTAGTTTAGAGTTTGGTTTTACTTCTGGTACGTTTGGAGGAATGTTTTATCTATTAACTGGTTTTCACGGGTTGCACGTTTTTACGGGTATTCTGTTACAGTTAATTGTCTTATTGCGTTCTTTTATTCCTGGTAATTTTGATCATGGTCATTTTGGGATAAATGCCACTTCTTTGTTTTGGCACTTTGTTGATGTTATCTGGATTATTTTGTTTCTGCTTATCTACGTTTGGCAGTAGGTATTTTAGTAACGAAAAATCAATAAATTATGTAGGGGTTTAGCAATGCTAAACCCTTACTCATGTATTTGTATGATTATTGTGAAATTATCTATTTGGGGAAATAGCGATAAATTTCTTTTCGGTGTAAAACTCTTTCAAAAATTAATGTTTCACCATCGAAAATAATACCAAGACGATAATCACCTATACGAATCCGATAAGCATTATCATATCCCTGAAGTTTTTTGATATTTGTGATTTATGCAAAATTTGATATTTCGATTATTTCTTCAAAAGCAAATTTCTTAATAGACTCATAGTAAGGTGTACTTTTGAGTGCTTTCAAATCTTTAATAAAACTTGGTAGATACTGGGTATTCACTCTTCTTCTAATTCCGCTAAAGCTTCATTTAAATCTAATGGTGTCTCATTTTCTACTTCTTTCATGGCTAGAATAAGTCCTTCATCTTCTATAGCTTCTAGCAACCTTAGATAGTCGTGAAAATCAATGACTACTTTTCTGATATTACCTTCAATATCAGTAATCAATTCTTGAGCAAAGGGATATTTATTAGTTTGCATTTTGTTTATATAGGATTAGTATTTTACTATTTACATTTAATGTAGCATATTTTTATCAGGATCGAAAATACTAGAATTGATTTTTAGTTCGTAGTGGGTACTTTAACTAAAGTGCCTACCATGAGCTTATTTGACAAAGTAAAATTATAAAAATTAGGTATTCGTATATAGGAATAATATTTGATTTATAAAAAGATACCTAGGGTGCGTCAGATATTACAAATCTGTTTATTGATAGAATTTATGCAGTAGTAAAGCACCCTACAATACCTAATTTTTTCAAAAATCAAATACGAGTTCTATATCTTTATGAAAACACTCTTTAACATAAGCCTGCTTTCTAATTTGTCTAAGCCATTTAGTAAAATCTCTTTGTTTTGATGTTTTATTGTTCATTACCGTTATGCTCCCCTTGTAGATATTTTTATAGATTACCCTATTGACAGGTACTTATACAATATTCTGAATATCACGAGGTGGTATTTCATCTGCTGTCAAAGTCACAACTTTACCATCTCGCAAAATACTAATAGATTCTCTTAACCTGCGATGTCTTTCTATAGCATTCGCAATAGCAAATTTCACACCAGCATCTATTTTTTGATGTAACTATGTAACGGGAATATGAGATTTATTATCTTGCTCTAATTTGATTCCAGATTCTGTATTCATAAATTATCACTTCCTGATTTATACCTGTTTCAGCAAGTAATTGAGGTTCATCCCCAGAGTTATTATATACTATCCAAGTATTACACAAAGGTAAATAAAGGTCAGTTAGATTTCTGCGTCCTCGTTCATAGCGTCTGCGGATGATATCTTCGGGAATATTATGACCTCCACTTGCTACCCGTCTGCGGACTCTCGTTATTGCTAGTTCTGGACTTTCCAGCCAAAAGTATATCAAATTTATTATATAATCTTGGTTTTTACATTCTCTAATAAAACGCGCAAAATTACGAGCAGCTAAAGTTGTTTCAAAAGCAAAGTCAGCTTTATCATTCACCAGATTCTCTAAAAATGCTATTTATAATATTGATAAAATAAAAATTACCAACATGATCAATAATCAACCTATTTGCATTTCCTTATTCACAGGTGCTTATGGCTTAGATTTAGGACTAGAACAAGCAGGATTTTATACTGTTAGTGTAGTTGAAAAAGATAAAGATACAGTTAAAACAATTGCTCTTAATAAACCTCATCTCCAAGAAAGTGCTATTCCCAGAGAATTAGAAAAAGTTACTTCCCAAGAATTATTAGAAGAGGGAGGAAGAGTTTTAAATTTAGGTCGTGCTTTACTTCCAGGAGAAATAGATTTAGTCACCGGTGGTCCTCCTTGTCAGCCTTTTAGCACCGCAGGAAAACGGGGTTCAGTTATGGACCCACGGGGGAGTTTATTTATGGATTTTATTCGCATTGTCAAAGAAGTCCAGCCGCGATTTTTCTTAATGGAAAATGTCAGAGGATTACTTTCTGCTTCTTTGCGTCATCGTCCTATTAATCAAAGAGGAAAAGATTACCCAGCTTTAGAACTTGATGAAATAAATGGTGCAGCTTTGAAAGTTGTTTTAGCAGAAATGAAGCAATTAGGCTATAACGTAGTTTATAACCTATTAGAAGCCGCAGATTATGGTGTTACCCAAAATAGATCCCGTGTATTTTTTATTGGTTCTAGAGATGGTGAAACTGCTACATTTCCTCTAGCTAAATATAGTAAAGATGGGAAAATTTTACCAAAGTGGAGAACTTTAAAAGATGCGTTAACAGATTTTGTAGATATTGAACCAGAATTTATTAGTTATTCAGAAAATCGGCTCAAGTTTTTAAGATTATTAGCAGCAGGAGAAAATTGGAAAAATTTACCAGAAGAATTACAGAAGGAAGCAATGGGAGGTGCTTATAATTCCGGTGGGGGAAAAGTCGGTTTTTATAGAAGATTATCTTGGGATAAACCTTCACCAACTATCACAACCAGTCCCCAACAAAAAGCTACAGATATGTGTCACCCTGTAGAAATTCGTCCTTTAACCGTGCGCGAGTCTGCGAAAATTCAAACTTTTCCTGATGATTGGATTTTTCATGGTTCGATAAGTTCTAAATACAAACAAATTGGTAATGCAGTTCCGGTATTGCTTGCTAAAGAACTGGGTGAATATCTGATTTATTTAATGCAGGGAAATCAACCAAAAGGGAAAGAAGTTACTGAACAACTCTCTCTATTTTCTCTAGAGAATTTACTTTGCAAATAACTCAGCAAATTCATGATCATATTCAAGATGAATCATATCCCAAAATTCTTTACCAGCTATGGGAGGAATTTTATAATTGTCATATCCATCACAAGCTATACTAGAATTTAATCCCTTATTTGTGTTTCCTATGGTTGTAAGTGCTTCGACCACCAAAATCACTTGGGAACTCTTACCCGAAGACTTCGTTTTAGACGATGAACCTGTGGATAATGTCAATCAAGCCAGTCTAGCAGCAGCACTCACGGAAAGCCTAGAACTGGCTGGTAAACTTCCAGAAACAGCGATCGCTACCACCAATTACGGCATCTGTGCCACGGTAAATGGTAAATTTGTCATCAAAGCCCCTGACTGGGCTTACGTGCCATAAATTACAGTGTCTAGAGAACAAATCCAACGCAGTTACACCCCCCATAAACAGGGACAAATTCCTGCGGTGGTCATAGAATTTCTTTCCGATAGCGATGGTAGTGAATATTCTAATAAACACACTTATCCCTCCGGAAAATGGTTTTATTATGAACAAGTTTTACAAGTTCCTAACTACATCATTTTTCAACCAGATATCGGTGAATTAGAAATATATCACTTGTATGAAAATGGACACTATAAATTACAATCTCCAGATGAAAATAACCGTTACTGGTTAACTGAAATGGAATTATTTATTGGTGTTTGGCCAGGAAAACGCGAAAACCGTCAAGGTTACTGGTTACGTTGGTGGAATCAAGATGGTAATTTGCTACTTTGGGGTTCTGAGTTAGTGCAGCAAGAACGACTTGCTAAGGAACAAGAACGACTTGCTAAGGAAACTGCCCAACAAGAAGCGAATCAAGAACGACTTGCAAAAGAAACTGCCTTAAAACGCTTGGAAGAGTTAGAAAAACGCCTTCGAGATGCAGGTATTTCCGACTAACTTCCATTGACATCCCCGACTTCTTTAAGAAGTCGGGGATCTTTGATCGCTCAACTTGTACAATAGAAAATAGATTGTTGCGAATTGTATAGTTAAGGATTATAGCTGTCATGGCTGCCGCCGTTTTCATCGAAAATCTCAAAAAAAGCTACGGTAATGTGGTCGCAGTCCAGGATGTCTCTTTTCAAGTGCAACCAGGAGAAATATTTGGACTGCTAGGACCAAACGGGGCGGGGAAAACGACCACTCTCCGGGCTTTGTGTACGCTAACAACCCCTGATACGGGCAAAATTGAAGTTTCAGGCATTTCGGTACTAAATTACCCCAAATTAGCCCGTCAAAGGCTGGGTTATGTAGCCCAGGAAGTAGCTTTAGATAAAGTCCTGACTGGCCGGGAGTTACTACAGTTACAAGCCGCCCTTTATCATCTTCCTGGTAAAGTGATCAAAGAGCGAATTAACACTATTCTCGATTTACTGGGTTTACAAGAATACGCAGATAAAAAAACCGGCACTTATTCCGGTGGTTTACGCAAGCGATTAGATTTGGCTGCGGGTTTACTCCATGCACCCGATGTTTTAGTATTAGATGAACCAACGGTAGGGTTAGATATTGAAAGCCGGGTTGTAGTCTGGGATTTCTTGCGTCAATTGCGGGCTGGGGGAACTACTGTGGTAATTACCAGCCATTATTTAGAAGAAGTTGACGCTTTAGCTGATAGAGTGGCAATTATTGATAGAGGTTTGGTTATTGCTAATGGTACACCTTCTCAGTTAAAAGATCAGGTAGGTGGCGATCGCATCACTTTAAGAATCCGGGAATTTTCACCTCCAGAAGAGGCCGAAACCGCCAAAAACCTGTTAGCAGCTTTACCTTTTGTGCAAGAAATTATCATCAATAGCGCCCAGGGTAACTCCCTAAATTTGGTAGTTACACCGCAAAATGACGTTTTAATCACGATTCAACAGGTGTTAAATCATGCCAAATTACCAATTTTTGGTATCGCCCAATCTCGTCCGAGTTTAGATGATGTTTACCTAGCAGCAACAGGAAAAACCTTAATGGATGCGGAATTAGCTGCTGTGGCTAATCGTGATCCTAAAGCCGAGAAAAAGCAGAATATGAGATAGAGGAAATAGTATTATGTAGGGTGCGTGAGGAGTAAATCCATAACGCACCATTAGCAATTGTTTATAGCAGGTGACAGGTTTTCAGCTTTAACAGGTCAAACATAAATCTTTGATGAAACTATTTTATTTTCAGCCTCAAGTATGAAGTCGTAGGTGTTTAAAAAATCAGACTGCCAATTTTCAGGCTTTTGGCAAACTGCAAGGGGAAAACCCGCTAAGTCAAACCACTGAATATTATCATCAATTTCTACAGGTACTACTCTCCAATTTTTACTTGGAGCTTTACTGAAATCTTTCAGCAATGTTACATTCATTATACTAGGTGGTTTTAGCTTTACTGAATATCTTTTTTCAAGATTAGAAAATGATTGTTCTACCCAATTTTTGATATTTACTGCATTAAGATATTCATTTGGTTCTGTTTCTCTTTCGCTAATGTACAAATAGTAAGTTTGTGCTAATTCTTCAGCTTTTTTTCTAGTTACTACTTCTTCTACTTTAGCAAGTAAGTATGCAGCTACTGGATCTAATGTTCCCCAAACAATAAGTTCTTTCATCCAAAAAACAATCCAAGGTAGCCCAGTTTGTGACCAGTTTTCGAGAGACGATTTAACTAACTCACCACCAAAAGCTTCATCCATTGCTAGTGCTATAATACTTCCTAAACCCCAGTTAAATCTATATACAAAATTTTGATTAGTATATGAATGCCAATCTGAAATTTGAGTTCGGGTTGGTTGTTTATCTGCCGTCTTAGGGTCAAGCCACCAGTGTAGTATTTCATTCCAGGAAACATCTCTTCTTGGATCATTTAGTTTAAACTTAGATAGATGAGTTAAATTGCTAACTATATCTTCAACATATTTAAAGCGTTGTTCTGCTGTCCACATGGCATAATCCCCACCCATAGATAATTGTTCTTTAAGTTGAGGATAGAGATTTAAAAGCTGATTTCCATCACGTGGTGGTAGACTAGTGCGATACAAACGCCGACGCTGTGAAAAATTACTATAAATTGCTGTTTTTAGTGCAATACCTCGCTTAATAAATAACTTTTCTAGTCTTTCCTGTTCGTTACTTGCAAAATAGGCAAAGCTTCGTTGCCAAATTTTTTGCAATTGTTCTTCTAATTCATTAGAACTTAAATCTTTAGCAGCTAAATTTTCAATTTCAACAATTGCAGATAGTATAAAACTATCTAGTGAGTCCAGAGTTTCAATAGCTGATGATTCCGATTCTGATAGATTATTATCAGAGGCAAGTGGCGCAGTTTTTTCTAGCCAGGTTAAAAAATCATCTTGTTTGTTAGAACTAGATATTTCTTGCCATTTATCTTCCAAGCATAGTAGTAATTTTGCCAGAGGACTTATAGGATGTGCATTGTGTGGATTTGCTTGTGTTTGGTTCTCTAATTCTCCTATTAAAGACCAATATCTTTTGGGTGCTTGTTTGTGACTCCATTCTGTTGATGGAGAATCACTAAGTAACACTAAACTACGTCCTTCTGTGCCAAATCCAGGTCTTCCAGCGCGACCAACTAAATTAGCAAATTCACTAATATTTAGTTCTCCACTGCCACGTCTTAAACTAGGAATTAATACTGTTTCAAATGGAAGATTAACGCCTTCAGAGAGAGTTGAGGTTGCCAAAACTAAATGTACAATTCTTTCTTCTATGATGTCAATCAGCAATCTAGCCATTAAACCAGGCATTTTTCCATGATGTACTACTACTCCTTTCTTTAGCAGCTTATATTCACGTGATTCTGTGCCAAAATAATCTTCACAAGCTCGTAAACACTTTTGCAAAATATCAAGTTTATCTTGTTCTATAGGTTCTTGAAAAAATGAAGGTATTTCTATTTGTGACCATGTTGAATCCAGTAATTTGATAAAGTCTTCAGCATAACCTCCTATTTTATCTGGTATTGAAATAAGAACAGCACGTCTTATTCCTTGTTCATCTGGTGCAGCTAAGTTCATGGCAGCCCAAAATAAATAAGGACGTAAACGCTTTTCTGGTCCTTTATTTTCCCATTGAGATGCAGGAGGATGTACTGGAAAAGGTCGTGGAATAAAAGGTGTATTAGTTTCACCACCTTCTTCAAATCTTAATCTTCTACCATCAAGTAAATCATAGTATATTCTAAATCCTCTTCCTGGTAGGCATTCAAGACGACCTATTAATTGGCGTGTACTTCTATAATCTGTTTTTACTGGAGTTGCATTATTTTGGTTTTCTATCCAATTGGCTAACGCACTTTCTGTATTTGAAGCCACTGCTGATAGTGCAATAATTCGAGCATGATTTTGTTCAACATAGGTAAATAATCTGGCACTTAATGATTCTAAACGTAAGGATCTATTCTCAGATTTTTGTAAAGAATTATTATTACCATCAAATTGAACTGCATGAGCTTCATCTATAACAATCAGGGAAATTCTACGAATAAAGAAAGCACCCAAAAATTTCATCAAAGCTTCTGCTTTTTCATAAGTACAAATTAAAACTGTTGGTTGTTCTGATGTTAGCCATACATCTGTTGGTCCCCAATCAGTTCCGCCATATAAACCTGTAACTACAACATTTTTATTAATTTGATTGTTAGTCGGATTTAAAACACGAGACAAGCTAGATTCAACTTCTGTCGCTAATGCTTTACTAGGAATTAAGTACATCACTAAAGAAGCAGAATTGCTCAAATTAATAGAATTTGTATTTTCAGAAAATAAGCTTTGTAAAATAGCAATCTCAGCTATCGTTGTTTTTCCTGAACCTGTAGGAGTACAAAGTGCAAAAGATTCTGCTGTTGCCAGTTTTTCAATTCCAGAAATTTGAGAAGGCCATGCTAAAGCCCTACATTTCTGGTATTTTTGGCGTAAATAATTATCTAAGAAATTCTTACCACTTTGGGTAATAGTCTGAGAAATTGCTTGTAAATGATGTCGTAAAGAAGTTTCAACATATACAGAAGCAACTTCAGCACACAATTTACCTAAAAGCCAAGAGTAATTATCATGTCCATGAAGAAGTGTCTTGGCAACATCAGAAAGCTTTTGGATAGCTTTTTCTATTCTGGGTTCATTTCCCCAGCGCATTTCGGCACATAAGATTCCTAAAGAACTAGTAGTGTTTTCAACTATCAATTTGTTAAATTTATGAGCAACTGTATCCGTGTCATCCCAAAGAAGACTAGATTCAATTTGGAAATTCGATGATCTTGCAGTTGCCCAATATTTTGTTAGTTCTTGTAATAAATTGGGGAAATCCGCTTTTAGCAAAGAACGTACAATTTCTGATTCTATTCCATCAGTCGTATCTTCATTAAGTAAACCAGAAGCCCTAGCAGGATAACCAGCAAGTTCATATAGGGCTGCTGCAAGTAAACGAATTGGTAAAAGATCCGGGTTTAGTTGGGGATGAGATAGCCATTCAAGCAACTCACCAGCCCGTAACATTGCATTACGCCAGTTGGTATTTCCATCTTCTCTTAAAATAAATGCCGCATCAATTAGGCGTATAGCATCATTTAATCGTTCACTTGCTTCATCTTCCCGCCATCCTTGTAGTCCCTCTCCTCCTGCACGGAGTCTGGTATGTTGACTATAAAGTTTTGCAATACTTGGTGTTAGGCTACCACCTGCTAAACTCTTTTGTAGCTCTGTTGCTAAAGCAATGACTTTACTTCTAAGTTGAGTCATGTGGTCTTGCGGAACTTCTTGTTCTAGTATGACATCGTAATTTGCTATTTCATGATATGGATTATCTATTTTCTGAGATATATATTTGCAAATATCTACTAAAGATTCTCCATTGGCTGCTAGAATATTAATATATTCATTTTCTTCTTCTATCAACTTAATTCTATTCTCAAGATAATGATCCAATTTTTGTAATACTTCAACTTCTTTTTCGGTAATTACTGGTGTTATTTTAATATAATAAATTAGCCTGCTTAAAATTTCAAATTCTTTTTTAATAAGCTCAATCTTATGTTCGATATAATGTATATATTTATGTAAATCATTAATTCGATGTTTAATATATAAAACTGGATTGTAAACGGTATTAATGAGATTTTCAATATCATGCAGATGTATTTCAACTGCTTCTAATTTTCTATTGGCTGTATATTCTTCGTTTGGTATGTCGGCAGATATCCAGGTTGCGCTTCTAACAGGATGTTTACCACAAATATAGCTAACTAAATCACAGCGTTCGTAATTTTTTGTATCATCTTTGCCTTGTAGCAATCTTAAAGAATCAACCCATTCAGATGAAAAATTATCATCATTATAGTCTAGTAAAATATCTATAAGTTGTAGAATATCAACTGGTTTTACATTTGCTGTACTTGCCTTTTCATGCGCCTCAGATATCGTTTTTTGATAATGATTAGTTGTGCATTTTGCTTCACAAACCAGAGAAGCTATAATTAATCCTTCATTATTACGCCGAAAAGCAAGACAGTCATCACCTGTACGTCCAGGTCTCTGTTTTGCAATTTCTCCAGTTTGATTTAATTCTTCTAAATGCTGAAACTCAGTTAAATGGAATCGAAATAGAAAAACAGGAATTTCCCAATCATCATATCCAAAATGCTCAAAGTTTTCTGCAATTATTCCCGCAAATATTTCTCCAAAATAACCCTGAAGAGTTATAATGTTGAGACTTTCAGGATAACCTTTACATGGTTCTGTTTCTAGAAAATCACTAAAGGGAGCTAGAGGATTTCCAGCTAATTTACGAAGACGAAAGCGAGCATCTTCATGAGCTTTTTGAACAATTGATATCAATTCATCAAGAATTACATTTCGTTGATTTTTATCTTCTTTTAGTAGACGATGTATATATTGCTTATCTTCAGATTCAGTAACTGAGTTAGATAACCAGTTTGATATACCATGAAATTTAGTAAATTTTCGTCGTTCCATCACAGTGCCGAATTTAACTCTATTTTTACCATTTTACCAGATTTTTTGCAATTCTAGCGGTTTGTAAAAATATTGACAGCTAATATTGCATATCATGTTCGTTTACACTTATTCTTAGTTAAGATTCAGTAGAAAAAAGTGATAAGGATCACAACAATACCGCTTTCGGGAAATAGTCCGCGAAGTTCCTATTCTTTCTCTTCCAGCAAGCGATCACCTCCAAAAGTCCCTTAATGTAATCGCCCTTTCCTTACTTTCTCTCTCAATAGATCGCTATCCTAAAATTAAATTACCACCGCAAAGGAGAAAGCATAATGAAATGGCGTGTTGTGCTGGAAGCCGATCCTGAAACGGGAGACTGGTCTGTGTTGCTAAACGGCGACCAGATTTACCTGGAATATCAGCAGTTAGAAATGAGTGAAGTACCGCCAACATAATTAGTGGTGTTGCTAATGCCCGCAGAGCCTTGAGTATTAAGTTACAGGGAGTAGCTAGATGATTGATTAAATCAGGATTATTTGCTGCTTGACCACTTAGCAAAGTCCCCAGGCTAACTGCAAAGACGATAGAAATTACAATCTGTAATGCTAAAGGAATATGTTTCCATGATCTGTATTTTTTTGAGGTAACTTTGCTCATACTTTTTTGCAGATAAGGTATAGGATGGCTTTGAAGTATCCGTTCTTTTATTCCCCCAATTCAATCAAGATAATTTACGTGATATTTGATAAAACTTTACACTTTCCCCTTCCCCAAAATTGGTAAAATCAAATACCTGATATCCTATTAATGTGTGTATTTTGGGAATTATTTGTTAAAATTTCCTCAACTTACGAATAAATCCTGTGACTATCCAAAATCCCCGACAATCAAGTAATATAAATTACTCTCGTGTTATCCATCTCAGTCATCTAATTGATACAGATATACCCAAATGGACAGGTGATCCTCCGGTAGAATTTACCAGTGTTGCAGAAATTGAAAACGATGGTTATTACCTGCGACGCTTTTCTTTAGGAGAACATAGCGCCACTCATATTAATGCCCCCAATAGTTTTGATGGTAATGGTGCAAGTGTTGACAAATACCCAGCAGCATCATTAATATTACCTGCTATAGTTATTAATATTTGCAGACAAGCCGCAGTCAATTCCGATTATGTTTTGACAATTGGTGACATCCAAACTTGGGAAAATGAGTTTGGGGAAATTCCTGTGGGTAGTTTAGTGATACTATATACTGGTTGGCAAGAAAAATGGTTAAATCACCAGGCGTTCTTTGGACAGGACACAGCCGGAAAAATGCACTTTCCCGGTTTTAGCTATCAGGCAACTGAGTTTTTAATTAAACATAGAAAAATAGCTGGAGTCGGTATTGATACTCACAGTGTAGACTCTGGGCAGGATACCAGTTTTACTATAAATCGTTTGCTGTTAGAGCGAGGACTAATTGTCCTGGAAAATCTTACGAATTTAGATCAGTTACCACCTCAAGATATTACCTTAATCATTGGTATTCTCAGGTTAAGAGGAGGTTCTGGTTCTCCGGCTGCGGTAATGGCATTATTTTGAATTTTTATTTTTTTAAGTTATTTTTTTAAGTTATTTTTTTAAGTTATTTTTTTAAGTTATTTTTTTTTAAATTTTCTAGCATAACACCGGAAAATGTTTAAGCTTGATTAAATTTGTGACAGATGAAGAATATCTAAAACTAGATATCTTCACTTTTTTAAACACAGCGGAGGTGATTGCTAAAGATTAGCAATACCGCTGGTTAGGTTTTCAAATACAGCAGTTTTCGAGAAGATGAGATACATATTTAGCGGGCAAGATGCCCGCACCACAGGAGTTTGATTATTCCGGTTTGTACCCCATTTGAATCAAATATCCTGTAAATGAGAATTACTTAATGGGAGTTTGCTATTATTCCGGTCAAGAGTAGAGACGTGGTTTATTGTACTGCTACTCTTGCCATTAATTCTAGATTATGAACTGGAGGCTTGAGACTTGGAATTATAGACTCTGACCAGCAGTTTTAGATTTCACCATTAACCTGCATTTGATGAACTTGATCTGCTAACTCTTGACGCTGTTGGGCGTCTAACTTATCAATTGCCAACATTCCCATGAGAATAACCTCTTTCAAGGTTAAGCGAGTTGAATGTGCCTGTTTTTGCACAATCTCCTTAATGATGGGACTAACACCGATTGCTGTACTAGCTCTAGCCACGGAATAAAAGGAAACATTAATAACTTCGCATACATCCTAGCACTTTTCGCGCAGTTATTCTACACCTCTAGAACTGATATGCTTTTGTTTTGATAGATGTTCATATATCTAATCCAGACTATAAGTGGCAAGCAGACCCGGTAATTCTGCAAATATAACTTTTTGACGACGGGTATAACCATTCTATAGCAAGCATTTCCACGATTTACTTATTTTGCCATACAAAACTATGTTTTTTGCATAACACAAAAAAGTTAAATATTTTTACTTAAAATAATCAAAGTATAAATTATATATAAATATATATAAATAATATGTCATGTAACCCTTGTAAATTACACCTTTTAGCTTTTCTTAGAAATTTTTATTGATATGTATTTATACATAGAAAATAATTTATTAATTTTTATTAAAAATAAACAGCACAAACAACTCATAATTGTCATCTATCAAAAGTATGAGATTGTGGTTTTGACTAAAATTCATGTGAAAACAATGGTGAAAGATGAACAGACAAAAGGCAGGAAAGATTATGTAGTCAAGATTTCAGACTCCCGACTCTAAAAACTGGGTATTTTTTAATGCTGACATTGGGGTATAGCTGATAGCCAGGTTAATCTAAGTCCATGACATTGCTGAATAACGCTAAATATCGTCAAATAGTACAATGCTCGAAATCTTCCTGAATTCACCTAACTAAGGCCGTCATAAGAAAAAGTAGTGAATACCTACAAGGAAGAAAACAACTATGAGTGGATCTTATCTCTTGGCCGCAAGCTTATTAACAGGATTAGTAATACCAACACCAGTGCTTCCACAGATACCTAATCCTGGGAAAAATTCTCCATCTTTGTTGGATTTAGCGCCGGGTTTCCAGTCTGACAACAGCAGAAAAATCTCCCTCCGGGAAATTGCTGTACCTGAATTTAGCAGTCAAACTGAACCTTCTTCAGCAGGTGGAAAAAGTATCTCCGGGATTAATACATCATTACCAGAATTTAGCAAACAAACTTTTTCGCCTCATAAAAAGTCGTCAAAATTTAGACAATATAGGTTATTAAATCCAGTTAAATCATCATTCAACTTTAATAGCCAAAAAAGTAAAACAAAGCCACATATCTCTGGTCGTAAACTTTACCAGCAAAGACTAGCCTCACTGAGAATTGGTCAAATTTATACGCGCACGGATAATGATGACAATTTAGAATCATCCTGGCAGTTAGACAAAACATCTAAACCAACTTATCAAGACTGGAAAAGCTTATTAACCATGGAAGCTAAGGCCATTAGTCAAGGTCAAGGTACAAATCGTTTGAGTATCTTGGTAGGTGATTCTTTGAGTTTGTGGTTTCCGAAAGAAAACCTGCCTGTGGGTAAATTATGGCTAAATCAGGGCATATCTGGAGATACTTCCCAGGGTGTTTTTCAAAGATTGTCGGCATTTTCCACAACCAGACCAGATGTGATTTACTTAATGATTGGGATTAACGATTTACGTAAGGGTGCTAGTAACAAGTCAATTTTGCTCAATTCCCAGCGAATTATCCACAGTTTACGTCAGAGTCATCCCACAAGTCAGATTATTATGCAATCTATTTTACCTGTGCGATCTGGGAAAATTGCTAACAGTCGGATTCGTTACATTAACGCCCAACTAGCTGTAATTGCCAAACAGCAAGGAGTTAATTATCTGAATATTCACCATTTGTTTACGGATGTTGATGGCAACTTGCTTCCTGAATTAAGTACAGACGGATTGCATTTATCTCCAGCCGGATATCAAGTGTGGCAATTCGCACTTGAGCAAACAGAATATAGGGTTGCCCAAATTAACAATTCAGGTTCATTGGGGAATTAGAGTGGTGAAGATGCGTATTCTACAAGACTTCCATATAATTGATCTATGCAAATTAAATGTATATTAACGTAAGTTGCTGGTTGAGAAAAAAGGCAAGGGGCAAGGGCAAGAGGTAAGAATTTCTACCAATTACCAATCACCAGCCTAAATTTACATAACTAGCAACTTGGGTTATGTTATTTCACAGGTCAGGGTGTGAGAACTATCACTAAATATCAAATGGTAGATCGGATAAATGATATCGCTTGGCAAGCTCACCAAGGAAGCGTTGCAGCGATTATTCAAGTCTTGAATGAAAGGCTAATTATATCTGGTGTGAGAACTAGGGCGATTTTCGCGGCTGGTGTGTTGCAAATTTTGTGTGAAGCGGCTACGGTGGAGCAACTTGAGCAATGTACCTTGGTTCCAAAAATCCAACAAATTTTGGAGTCAATTGCACCGCGTCACATTCGTCGAGTCTATATCAATAGTCGAATTGTACGAGAAGAACAATTACTATGGTTAAAGGAAATTCACGATGATGCCGATCATCAATTTCTATGGTCACAGGAAGTTATATTGTCCCAACCAAATTTCTGGAAGCGGCTAATTCGAGATCTAAGGGAAACTGATGCCAAATCCAGAAAACCTATTTTAGCTCAACCGCAATCTTTACTCAAGAATCGGGATCAAGGGAAAATTTCAGTCAACACTGGGGTAATAGCTGTTTCTGGTTTATGTTCACTAATTTTACTGGCTTGGTTGGATTTTCGCTTAGGTAATACACTAAAAAGTTTGTTAATATTCATAGGTTCTCAATCTTCGCAAACAGCAAATCAAAGATCGTCTAGCCAAAGTCTTTCGACACCATTTGATGATCCATTTGCCGCTTCTGTACGACTGGCTAACCGGGCTAGTGTTGCTAGTAGAACAGCTATCACCTCAACTCAGTGGTTGGAGTTGGCTGCTACTTGGCAACGGGCTTCTGATTTAATGAGTCAGGTTTCACCTAGCCACAGCCGCTATCAAGAAGCACAAATTAGAACTAAATTATACAAGAAGTTTAGTCAGGTTGCCCAGAAAAAAGCTGAGAAAAGTGAATTGTGAGCAGGTTCAGATTTCTGATTTCTGATTTCTGAAATTTCCACTATTTACTCATTTCTAACATCCGTCGCATGGGTCGCAACGCAGCTAGGCGGATTTCTTCTGACATGGTAATTTCTGGTGTGCGATTTTTCATGGCTAAATACAGTTTTTCTAAGGTATTTAACCGCATAAATGGACATTCGTTACAGTTACAATCATTCTGTGGAGGTGCGGGAATGAAGTTTTTCTCAGGTGCTAGTTTTTGCATCTGGTGAATGATTCCTGGCTCTGTAGCCACGATAAATTCCTGGCTAGGGCTGGTTTGACAATAATTGAGTAAGGCAGCTGTAGAGCCAATAAAGCTGGCGTGACGTAAGACGCTGGTTTCACATTCGGGGTGAGCGATCGCTTCCGCTTGAGGATGTGTAATTTTCAACTCCACTATTTTCTTTTCCGAAAAAGTTTCATGAACAATACAACTACCTTGCCATAGGAGCATTTCCCGTCCGGTTTGTTCGATTACATACCGTCCTAAGTTCCGATCTGGGGCAAAAATAATTGGCTGTTGAGGGGGTATTTGCTGGACAATTTTCACAGCGTTGGAACTGGTGCAGATAATATCGCTCATGGCTTTGATTTCAGCCGAGCAGTTAATATAGGAAATAACTAAATGGTCAGGGTGTGCGGCTTTGAAAGCTGCAAACTCTTGAGGAGGACAACTATCTGCTAAAGAACAACCTGCATTGATATCTGGTAATAGTACCAATTTATCCGGGTTGAGGATTTTGGCGGTTTCCGCCATGAAGTGAACACCAGTAAAAACAATTACATCTGCTTTAGTATTTGCCGCAGCTTTGGCTAATTGCAAGGAGTCACCAATAAAGTCGGCAATGTCTTGAATATCAGGGTCTTGGTAGTAGTGGGCTAATATTACCGCATTCAGTTCTGTTTTGAGATCCTCAATGGCAGTAAATAAATCTAATGGTAGATTATCTGATTTCGGTTGAGTAAGTGTAGTTGTAAACACAATTAAAAACTGCTGTTTTAGAGAATGAGATGACCTTGTGGATTAAATTATAGTAGTTTTTACCAAAAATAGGGGATGATTGATATTAGCAATTTATGCCCAAATTCCTTGGAGTTTCCTATCCTGGAGATATACGGCTTTTTAAAGTGGCATGACCAGTCAGAAAACTCAATCAAAACCTGTGAAAATTGCTGTAGTTGGGGATATTCACGACCAATGGGACGTGGAAGATGGTATGGCACTTAAACATCTTGGTGTGGACTTAGTGCTGTTTGTCGGCGATTTCGGGAATGAATCAGTAGAAGTGGTAAAAACGATCGCTTCCCTAGATATTCCCAAAGCAGCGGTAATGGGCAACCATGACGCATGGTACTCGGCCACCGAATGGGGACGCAAAAAATGTCCTTATGACCGCACCAAGGAAGACTGGGTACAGAAACAGCTAGATTTATTAGGGGCTGTCCAAGTCGGTTATAGTAAGTTGGATTTCCCGCAGTGGAATTTAACTGTGGTGGGTGGTCGTCCTTTTACGTGGGGTGGACCTGAATGGAGATTTGCGGAAATCTGTCAAGAACGTTATGGTGTTTCGAGTTTAGATGATTCCGCAGATAAAATTGTCAATGTAGTTAAAAATACTACTTGCGACAATATTATTTTTTTAGGACACAATGGACCTAGTGGTTTAGGCGATCGCGCTGAGGACCCTTGTGGCAAAGATTGGCATCCCATTGGCGGTGATTTTGGTGATCCTGATTTAGCGGCGGCCATTTCTCAAACTCTCAACATGAACAAAACAGTTTCTTTAGTTGCTTTTGGTCATATGCACCGGACTTTGCGCCATACTAAGAAACTAGAAAGGAAAGCTGTATTTAAAAGCCCAGAAGGGACTATTTACTTAAATGCTGCTAATGTCCCCAGAATTGTCCAGGAAAACGGCGTAAAATTACGGAATTTCTCCCTGGTCTTTTTAGATGGGGGTATGGTGACAAAAGTTGCTCTCGTTTGGGTGGGTAAGGACTACCAGGTGGCGGCTGAGGAAATTTTTTATAATTCTTTGGTTTGATCGCTGCCAATTCTGTAATTATATGTTATGATTCTATTTGTCAGTTTTGATTTTCAACAATTCTGGCAAATAATCTGGAGAGGTGGCAGAGTGGTCGATTGCGCCTGACTTGAAATCAGGTGAAGTGAGAGCTTCCGGGAGTTCGAATCTCCCCCTCTCCGTTTGATTTTTTTATCGCATTGACTTGTTAATTATCAATTACAGCACGTTCGGCTTGAGTAAGGTACACCATTGGCGGGCAAGATGCCCGCACCACACTGGCTAGAATTTAAGTTACAGTTTCAAACCCAATTTTCTAAACTACAACCTTTTCCAAAATCAATTTAGAACGCTTTACTTGTTCAGGAATAGCAACGGGATAATTACCAGTAAAACAAGCAGAACAAAAACTATTAGTATCTTCTCTGGTGGTTTCTAACATTCCTTCCCAACTCAAATAAGCCAGACTATCAACTTGTAATTGTTTGGCTATTTCCGCTACTGATTTTGTGGCAGCAATTAATTGATCTTGAGTATCAGTATCAATACCATAAAAACAAGGGTGTGTGACAGGAGGAGAGGAAATTCTCATGTGAACTTCCGCCGCGCCAGCATCACGTAAAGCCTGGACTAGTTTGCGGCTAGTAGTTCCCCTAACAATGGAATCATCAATAATTACTACTCGCTTACCGAATAACACATCTTTGAGGGGGTTAAGTTTCATGCGGATACCTGATTCTCGCATGGCTTGGGTAGGCTGAATAAAGGTGCGGCCGACGTAGCGATTTTTAATCAGTCCCTCACCATAGGCTATACCGGAAGCTTGGGAAAAGCCAATGGCCGCAGGTATACCAGAATCAGGGACACCAAATACTAAATCGGCTTCTACGGGGGATTCTGCTGCCATTTTCCGTCCTAATCGCATTCGATAACTGTATAAAGTTTCATTGTGCATGAGGCTATCAGGACGGGCAAAATAAATCATTTCAAAGATACAAAGTTTACGTTCTGACTGTTGATGCCACTGAAATGATTCTAAGCCAGTTTCGGTAATCCATACTAATTCTCCAGGGGCGACATCACGCAGATATTCCGCACCGATAATATCTAAACCGCAAGTTTCGGAAGCGAGAACGTAACGGACGGGGTTACTATCTAAAGTACCAATTACTAAGGGACGAATCCCGTTAGGATCACGGACTCCCATCACACCTACGGGTGTAGCAATAGTTAGGCTAAATGCACCTTGACAACGATGGAAGGCACTCATGGCCGCTGTTACCCAATCTGCACCAGCATTAACTTCTTGAGCGATCGCATAAGCAATCATTTCTGAGTCCGTTGTCGTGACTAAGTTAAACTTATCTTTGACCAGTTCGGAACGCAATTGGACGGTATTGACTAGATTCCCGTTATGTGCTAAGGCTAATAAACCCAAACGAGTTTCCACCACAGCCGGTTGGGCGTTAACTTTACGACTAGAACCAGTAGTAGAATAACGGGTATGACCGACTGCCAGATTTCCGGGTAATTGCTCTAGAATAGTCTCATTGAAGACTTGAGATACCAGTCCCATATCCTTGTGTTGGTGAACGCGCGAACCCTCAAATGTAGCAATACCAGCAGATTCTTGACCCCGATGCTGGAGAGCGTATAGTCCAAAATATGTTAATTTAGCAACATCTTGTTCTGGGGCATAAATGCCAAAAATACCACAAGCTTCTTCGGGCTTGTCACTAGTATTTTCATGACTGTTGATTGAGTTATTGAGGTATTCATCCGCAATTACGGAATTAGCGAGAATCATGCTGGTATTACTCCTGGTGGGGTGTCGAGTCACTGGGGATTGGAAATTACTCACAAGAGCGCGGGGGAGAGGGGGAAAATTAAGAACTATTACCCATTACCTTTTGCTTCTTAACAAATCGTTAACCATCCATTAAAACAGTACCTTAAATTGGTGAAGGATCAAGTATGAATTGTAAATTTTTATGTTCAAACCTTGATTTTTGCCCTGGTCTAGGTGTTATTCTGAACTCCCAGACGTTTAGAGATTGCCCCATAATAGCGATCGCGCATATCTTCAATACTAACCTGGACTAACTTATGGTTATCTGCGGTTAAAATTTGCAAATTGCCAGAATTAACTACTTTACCGAGTTTTTGCCAATATTCCCCCAAATGCTCCTGTAAATAAGATTCCCAAATTTCTTGATTTTCGTCACTGACAGAAACTAAAATTCTGGACCCACCTTCACCGAATAGGACTTCATCAAATCGTAAATCATGATTTGTCGTGATTGGGAAATTAATTTCCGCCCCCAAATTCCCAGAAAGACAAGATTCCGCTATTGCAACAGCCAAACCACCCTCAGCGGTATCATGGGCGGATTTTACCCAAAGGGCGCGAATACCATGACGACAAGCCTTTTGTACACACCGTTCTAACTCAAAATCAACTCTAGGCGGCCTACCTGCAATTGTATGATGAATCGTGGCCAAATATTCAGAAGCGCCTAATTCGATTTTAGATTTTAGATTTTGGATTTTCGATTGAATAGGTAAACCAAGCAGATAAATTATATCACCTGGATTTTGCCAACCTTGCCCGCAAATTTTAGTCAAGTCTTCAATTAAACCCACCATACCCACAACCGGAGTCGGGTAAATTGGTTGAGGATTTCCCTCCGCGTCAAAGGTTTCATTATATAGAGACACATTCCCCCCAGTTACCGGCGTTCCCAACTCCCGACAACCTTCACTCAAACCACGACAAGCGGACGCTAATTGCCAATAACCAATGGGGTTTTCTGGACTACCAAAATTGAGGTTATCCGTCACAGCCAGGGGTTCAGCACCCACACAGCTAAGATTCCGGGCAGCTTCTGCTACTACTGCCTTAGCTCCTTCATAAGGATCAAGATAGACATAGCGAGAATTACAGTCTACCGTAGCCGCAACAGCAAAGTTGCGATTTTGGATTTCAGATTTCGGATTTTGAATTTCTACTAAGGGACGAAGACGAACTACAGCAGCATCAGCCCCTCCTGGTAATAATACTGTGTTATTTTGAACTTGATGATCATATTGGCGATAAACCCAGCTTTTAGAAGCAATAGTAGGAGTATCTAACAAAGTCAATAAAATATGATTCCAACTTTGCCAATTTCTGCCAATTTCAATTCCTGTCACATCACAAGCGGGTAAATTATCTTTTGTCCATTGCCAAGCCTTGTAAGCATACTCTGGTGCTTCTGTCAATAATTCTCTTTCATATAAAGGTGTATTTTCCGCTAAAGCCTCAGCGGTAATTTCGGCGGCAATTTTCCCCTCAAACCAAATCCTGACAATGGGTTCAGCAATTACCGTACCTGCAACTACCGCTTGTAGTCCCCAACGGTGGAAAATAGCGATTAATTCCTGTTCTCGTCCTTTTTCGGCGACAAATAACATTCTTTCTTGAGATTCCGACAGCAGATATTCATAGGGTATCATTCCTGACTCCCGCACCGGAATTTTATCTAAATCAAATTCAATACCGACACCACCTTTAGCGGCCATTTCCGAAGTTGAACAAGTGATACCCGCAGCACCCATATCCTGCGCTGCTACTACAGCCCCAGTTTTAAATGCTTCTAAACAAGCTTCAATTAAGGACTTTTCTAAAAATGGATCTCCCACTTGCACCGCAGGACGATTATCCATGGACTCCTCGGTTAATTCCGCACTAGCAAAACTTGCCCCGCCCATACCGTCCCGTCCGGTGGTTGAACCCACATACAGCACCGGATTTCCCAGTCCTGAAGCCCCTGATTTGACAATTTCCGACGTTTCCATCAAACCCAGAGCCATGACGTTAACTAGGGGATTTCCAGAGTAAGCGGGGTCAAAATACACTTCACCACCCACTGTGGGAACACCAACACAGTTACCATAATGACTTATGCCCGCAACTACGCCTGTAAACAATCTTTGAGTTTTCGGGTCATTCAAGTCACCAAAGCGCAAAGAATTTAATAAAGCAATAGGACGCGCCCCCATTGTAAATATATCTCTTAGTATCCCACCTACTCCAGTAGCAGCACCTTGAAATGGTTCAACAGCGGAAGGGTGGTTATGGGATTCTATTTTAAACGCTAATTGTAGTCCATCGCCAATATCAACGACTCCGGCATTTTCACCAGGTCCAACGAGAATACGCGGTCCTGTGGTGGGAAACTGTTTGAGTAAGGGACGGGAATTTTTATAACAGCAATGTTCAGACCACATGACCCCGAACATACCCAGTTCGGCTTTGTTAGGGTGACGACCTAAACGACGGACGATTTCTGTATATTCTTCTGGTTTTATGCCTTCTGAGGCAATTTCTTGGGGAGAAAAGGGATTTTCGGAGGTGGTGGTCATGGTAGTTATACACCAAGAGGACAGAGGAATATTTTATAGCAACATAACGCATAATTCAGGACTGCTATATAAATTCTAGCAAAGCTAGACATTTAATTCTGAGGCTAACTGAGGCTAACTCTGACACTGGTTGCAGAATCTTGTTTTAATGCAACCAAGGCCATGGCTTGTGCTTGTGTCATAGTTAGCTTAGTAATCTCTTGTTTCAGTGTTGCTACTGATTGGGGATTGACACTCAACTCATCTAAACCCAAACCTAATAAAATTGGTGTAATTAAAGTCTCTGCGGCCACTTCTCCACATAATCCTACCCAAATATTTGCTGCATGGGCAGCTTGTACGGTTTGCTGAATCATGCGTAATACCGCAGGTTGTAAAGCATCGGCTAAATTTGCTACTCTGGGATTATTCCGATCACAGGCCATGACATACTGACTCAAATCATTAGTCCCAATACTAAAAAATTGTACTTCCTTAGCTAACTGATCAGCAATCGCTACGGCTGCGGGTGTCTCAATCATAATTCCCAGTTGCATATTTTCATCAAAGGGAATTTCTTCTTGACGCAATTCTCCCTGTACTTGGGCTAAAATTACCTTGGCTGCCCTAACTTCTGCTAGACTGGTAATCATCGGCAACATAATTTTGAGATTATTCCCAGCACTAGCGCGTAAAATTGCCCTTAAGTGAGTTTTAAATAACTGAGGATTTTCCAAACAGAAGCGAATACCGCGCACTCCTAAAAAAGGATTCGCTTCTGTCATTCCCGTATTCATATAAGCCAGTGGTTTATCTCCACCCACGTCAAGGGTGCGTATAATTAAAGGGCGATTTTCCAGAATTTTGGAAATAGACTGATATACTGTTAATTGCTCCTCTTCTCCGGGTAAACTATCACCATTGAAGTATAAAAATTCAGTTCTTAGTAGTCCTACACCTTCTGCTCCGTTGACAATTGCTACTTTAGCATCAGCAATACTACTTATATTAGCTAAGACTGTAATCCGCCGCCCGTCCAGGGTAATAGCTGGTTTTCGCGCCTGTTTTCGCGCTTCCTCCTGGGCGGTTTGCCAAGCTTGACGTTTCGCTTCTAAAATGCCTAAAATCCCTGCTGCTGGGTTAATCCAAGCTTTACCACTTTCCCCGTCCAGTGCCATTAGAGTCCCATTTTCCACCTTTAATATTTTTGCGTCTACACCCAAAACCGTGGGAATTCCCAAAGTCCGCGCAATAATAGCACTGTGGGAAGTCGCACTACCTAAAGTTGTACAAATACCTATAACTTGAGTAGGATCTAATCTAGCAGTATCGGAGGGAGTTAAATCTGTAGCCAGAACTATAGATGGTGTGGTTATTTCCAAGTTAGCAGGAGCATTACCAAGTAAGATTCGCAACACACGCTTCCCTATATCTACTAGATCAGCCACCCGTTCTTGCAAGTAAGTATCCTCAAGTTGATCATAAGAATTTGCTACTTCATCCACTACCGCTTGCCAAGCTGCTTCTGCATTAATATGTTTCTCGAAAATCTGTTTACGTACCGATTCTAATAGTACAGGATCTTCTAAAAATAGGAGATGGGCATCAAAAATCGCTGCTTCCGCATCACCAAGCAAATAAGCATGAGATAATAACGCTTGAACTTCTTGTTTAGCTACTTGTATAGATGCTTGTAATCTATGCCACTCTATTTCTACGTTCTCTACATTATATTGCGTAATATGAATGGGTACAGACCCGTAGTGAACTACCGGAGCGATCGCTATTCCTGGTGAAGCAGCAATTCCCAGTAGTTCACCTTCTGTCACTGCTGTAACTTCCTTGGGTGTCACTATTCGCATTTTAACAACACTATCATCTTCTCCAAAATTATTGACAATTAATGCTTTTAATGCTGTTAATGCTGCTTGAGCATCTGTACCAGTAGCGGTAATTAATAATTCATGGCCTTGACGCGCCCCTAAAGTAGCAACTTGGTTAATACTATCACTGCGAACCGCTGCTGTACCCCTTGTTAAATTTTGTACCTGAATTTGGGATTTATAGCGGGATGCAGTCGCTACAAATTGCGCTGCTGGACGGGCGTGTAAGCCTAAGCGGTTCTTAATAGTCAGTCTCATTTCCTGAGAATTTTCGTCACTGACACTCCCTGTCTGCACTAAAGGACAAGTGTGGGGCTTGAGATGATCCTGAACACCTAACATTGTAGCTTTCGCTGATAATGCTCCCTGGGCTTCAGCGATAACTTCCTGAATATTGTTACCAGCAGCGGCCGAAACAGCCGCCGCTAGAGTTCCTTCTACTAAAGGTGCTGAACATAAATATACTTTGGCTCGTTGTTCTGGAGATAGAAACTCTAAGGCCATTTCTGCACTCATCACTGCGCTACCTAAATCCATCAATACTAAAACACCATGATCTGAAAAGACAGAATTGATAGCTTGACATACCTGCATCACATCTGTACCCAGCGGATTCTCGGAATCTTCAATTCCTGCTGCAATAGCTATGGGAACTCTTTCATCAACCATTTGCACAGCAAGTTCCCGCACTCCCAGTGCTAATTGTTGACTATGAGAAACTATAACTAGTGATATAATGCTCATATTGTGTTGACGGATAACTACTTAAATATTAATAAATTAATGATTGTTTAGATTTGAGCTTTTCCGGGCAAAATACTGATATTTTCTAACTTAGATGAGTGATATTTTTAAACGTGGCTAAATACAATATTTATTATATTTAAGTCCATTTTTTAGACATCTATTCTCATTCTATCAACTTAGCGATTCAATGTCAAAACTAAGATATAGTAATTAATAACCAAGTTCTCGGAAAAGATAAATTGGTTTATTCCCTCAATTATAAGATTTTTAAAAGTACATGAACAAAAGATTTATTTTAACCTTGATTTCTAGCCCCGTCTTGTTCACATCCATGCTATCTATGGTGGTGATGGCTAGACCTGCTCATGCTAATCAGGTATCTGATACTACTGGTACTCATCTATCTTGTGTCATGTCTCCCCATTCTGCAACTCCAAAACAGGTATGTATACAAGTTAGTAATACTCCTCCCTCTGTTGCCAAAGAACCTGTCCAAATAGCACAAGCGCAAACAAATAACCCCAAAGAATTAGAATTTTCTGATGCCGAAAGTGATCTGGCGATCAAGTTATTTGGCTGTGATTGTCCAGTTTGTATCAATGCTGCTCGTCAATTAGACGGTTTAGCTCCTTTACCAGTTTAATACCAGTTTAATAGGTGACAGGGTAATTGGGAAAAATTTACCCATTACCCATTACCCATTACCCCTTATTTCCTAACAATACTTCTCTAATTATTTCCGTTGGTACTTCGTCAGTAACTTTCACTGCACCAATTTGGGTAGGTAGTACAAACCGGACTTTACCAGATTTAACTTTTTTATCTAACTGTAAAGCATCAATAATTGCTTCAACATCTAAACCTGTGGGTATTTGGGTGGGTAAACCTGCTTTTTTAATTAAGGCCTTTTGACATTCTGTGTCTGTTTGTGGCCAAAGTCCTAATTTGACAGCAATTTCTCCCGCTGCTACCATACCAATACCTACAGCTTCACCGTGTTTTAACAGACGATACTCAGTTAAGCTTTCCACAGCATGACCGATAGTATGACCATAATTCAAAATCGCCCTCAGTCCAGATTCTTTTTCGTCTTTGCTGACCACATCTGCCTTTGCTTGACAGGAATGAGTTAATATGCTGTTTATCAGGTCGGATTTTACATAGCGGAGTTGGTCAAGGTGTTTGCTTGCTGCTAATTGAGTAAACAATTCGGTATCCCAAATGATCCCATATTTGATCACCTCTGCCATTCCTGCTCGAAATTCCCTAGCTGGGAGGGTTTTTAACACTTCTGGGTCAATTAAGACTAAACTAGGTTGATGGAATGCACCAATCAAATTTTTACCGTGGGGATGATTTACACCAGTTTTTCCACCAATAGCTGAATCTACCATAGCCAGAAGACTGGTAGGGACTTGCACAACGTTGATTCCTCTCAGCCATGTAGCAGCTGCAAAGCCTGTCATATCACCAATAACACCTCCCCCCAAGGCCACCATGGTTGAGGAGCGTTCTAGGCGATTTTCCAGGGCGATATCGTAGAGTTTTTGAATGGAGTTGAGGGTTTTGTAACGTTCTCCAGGGGGTAGGTTGTAGCTAACAACTTGAAAACCGGCATTTTCTAAAGATGCGATCGCTCTTGGTCCATAATGTTTAAATATGATCGGGTTAGAAACTAGCAATACTTTCTTACCTAGTTTCAAACCGGCCATTTGTTCACCTAGTTGATTTAAACTCCCGGGTGCAATGGTAATATCATAGGATTTTTCTGGTATATCTACTTTAATTACAGATTTAATTACAGAACTCATTCCCTGACCCTAATATAATCACTCGTCTGGGTATTTTACCCCAATTTGATCACCTCTTTTCTATTCCCTGTTCCCTTTCATAATTATTGATGATTGAATAGAAATAAGTAACTAATGTGGAGAAAAACAAATGGCTGTAGTTGAATATGTTGTCTTTTTAGGCGTGTTTATGGGTGTAGCTGTTGGCTTGCTATTTGGTCTACGCAGCGCTAAGATACTGTAATCCAAAAATTAGACGCTAATTAAACCCACTTTATGTGGGTTTAGTCTATATTTAAAGTATATTAATTTGTGTAATTGCTTTTAGTAACATTTTTAAATTTCAGATTATTAATATTTATTATTTGTATCTTTTAAGACTTTTATTATAATACATAATTTCAGATATTTACTATTTGAGATAGGACTTTTCTATAAACCCAGTTTTAATTCTCTCAAACACTAAATCCATAAGTTTATCAACTACTTTAATTGCTCTTTCTAAGTCTTCTCTTGTTACAAGAATAGCGCCTTCTTGCCCATGAGCAATTGTATTTCTTTTGTCGAGCAGGAATTTATCGAGTTCTTTTACTAAGGAATAACCAGATCCAGGTTCTGGATATTCTGGAATCTTTTCTATATTAAAATCACTTAAGATTCTATTTAATACATCAAAACGAACATTGCTTTCTGTATTGAACTTCTTGGGATCAATTTCCAAGTGATTAGTTTTATAAAACATTCCCAATTTATTGAAAAAATTCACTTTTTTATGAAATTTATCTGCATCTGGATATTGTTTAAATTGCGGAAATGTAGATTCGATCTGATAGATGAGAATAGGATTGCAAACATCATCAATACTAAGTTCTAATTTATTTAACTCTTGAACATATGTTTTAAAAGCAGTTTGAATAAAACCTTCCCAAATAGAATAAATTATTGGGATTGAGTGGTAAAGAAATAATTCTTCATCTCTTTGTGAAAATCCGTATCTGACATAGAGCAATCTTAACCGTGACATTAATTCTCTTCTTTCCTCAATGTCTGACATTATTTTTTGTTTTAAAAGAGTAATCTGATTAGTCATTATTTATTGATGTTTCCAAATATTCTCTTTGCTTCTGTCAGACGATTGATAATTCTGTCTTTTTGATTATTTCCTCCTCTTCTAGACAACTTGGTTAAAATTGTATCTTTACGTACTTCTTTATCTATTTTATTTAAAATTACTTCTGATGGTTGAGATTTGTAATCATCATAATTTTCTGCCACACCTATTGTAATAACATCATAAAGGGCAGTGGCAAAATTGCCGTCATCCTGACGAAAAATCTTTCTTCCTAAAGGTTTAAGTAATGCAAATACTTGAGTAAATATTTTTTTGTAACCGTCATAATCAAAACTTTCATTTTCTAAAGCATCTTTCATAAATTTAGTCATGTGTTGTGAAATACTGGTGCGGACTTTTTTGAGATTGTTGTAAAGAGAAATAAATCTCAAAGCCAATTCTTCATCATATAATTGCTCATATTGCTCATCACTTAAAGCGATTAATGTCCGAAAATCTTGATTAGCTGCAAGTTCTTTAAGAAAATCATTAAACTTGGGTGAAATATCTCTATAAATACAATTCCGAATCTCCTGAGTAGTTAAAGGAGAACCACCTGTATTCAATCTATTGAAAAGTTCAAAGCGCATATCATATTTACTATTCCATCTCAGAATTTCAACTCTGCAAGTTGATCTTTTTATGTTTAGTCGAAATTGATTTGGTATTGTTTCATAAGTGAATCCTTCTAAAGATTCTACTCTTTCACCTTTCATCAACTCCCAATTATTTTTATTTCTAATACCTTCATCTTCACTTTTCAAAACTCCAAAAAACGAAAGTACAGTAGAAATTCTTTGGAGACCATCAACTAATTCCCATACTCCATCCCCATCTTCGGCTACAAATATTGGAGGAATGGGAATACCTAAAAGTATAGACTCAATAAAGCGTGTTCTCTGTTCTTCATCCCAACGAAAATATCTTTGAAATGCAGGTTTAATAACAATTTCTTTATCTTCATACATACGCATTATTTCCCCGAAAGATACATCAAGTCTATCGGTGTGTAATAAATTTCTCTGTTCTTCAATTTGTATTTTCAGTTGTTCAGTATCCATATTATGTAATGTTTAAAAATTTGCTGTGACTTATGGCTGTTTTTGATTATATCAATTTTTCTAAATGAAATAGAAGATAATTTAGGTCAATTGGTTGGGTGGCGCTGTCGCTTAACCCAACCTACTTTTGTTATATCATCGCTGGAGTTGGTGTTTTTTCCTGCTTTTGAAATGGGGGACGCATTTCTAAACCAAGTAAATTCAACATTTCTTGATCTGCGTCATAATCGGGACAGGGAGTGGTTACAGTCAACATTTTATGATCATCGCTGGAAAAGATGGAATTTGCACCAGCCATGAAGCATAAAGCCTGTTCTACTTGGGAAAGTCTTGCTCTACCTGCACTTAACCGCACGTCAGATTGAGGCATAATAATTCTAGCAGTCGCAATCATCCGCACTACATCCCAAATTGGGACATCGGGTTGATTTTCTAAGGGTGTACCGGGAACTTGGGAAAGAATATTGATGGGTACAGATTCGGGGTGAGGTTGTAAACTGGAGAGAGTATGTAACATTCCTACTCGATCACTAATATTTTCCCCTAAACCGAGAATACCGCCCGAACATACGGTAACATTAGTTTGGCGAACATTGGCAATTGTATTTAAGCGATCGCTATAAGTTCGAGTAGTAATTACAGTGCTGTAGTATTCCTCTGAAGTGTCAAGATTATGGTTATAAGCATATAATCCCGCATCTTCTAAACGCTTGGCTTGGTTTTCTGTCAGCATTCCCAAGGTACAGCATACTTCTAAACCCATGCTGGTTACATCCTTGACCATATCCAGGACTTCCTCAAATTGGGAATTATCCCGGACTTCTCTCCAAGCAGCACCCATACAAACCCGACTAACACCGCTTTCTTTGGCTGTTTTCGCAATATTCATCACTGTGGCTTTTTGTAGCAGTGCTTCGGGTTTGACCTCGGTTTTGTAGCGGGAAGATTGAGCGCAGTAACCACAATCTTCTGGGCAAGCACCAGTTTTAATAGAGATAAGTTTACAAACTTGTATTTGTTCTGGTTTATGATATTGACGATGCACTGTAGCGGCTTGGTAAATTAGCTCTAGAAATGGGGTATTATATATTGTTAAAATCTCTGTCGGTTGCCAATTGTAGCGTATTTCCACTGTAATGATCCTTTTTTTAGTTGAAATTAACCAGTCTGAGCGATTATGAATCGCGGTTATACAGACAAAACCCGAATTTTCTTAGTCCGCGTAGGCGTACTTTGGTTGTGTAGTAGCGATTTCTAATCGCCTGAGAATATTTAAATTTAAATTTGAGTATATGACATCAGAGCCACCAATTTTGAGAAGCGATCGCCTATTATTAAGAATGGCGGTGATGGAAGATATTCCCTATATACTTAAATACTTTACGGAAAATAAAGAACATCTTACGCCATTTTATCCTCAATGGGATGAAAATTTTTTTACCGAAGAATATTGGGAATATCAAGTAGAAACCAGTTTTTGGGAATTTGTGAACAACTATTCATTAAAACTATTTATTTATGGCAAGCACCAGCCCAGAAAAGTAATTGGAACTGCTAATTTTAGCAACTTTGTTTATAATGCTGCTCAATTTTGTCAGTTAGGATACAGTTTAGCAGAATCAGCCCAAGGTTATGGTTACATGAAAGAAGCGCTCTCTATTGCTATTAATTATGTTTTTGAAGAATTAAATATACACCGCATTATGGCTAATTATATGCCACATAATAGCCGCAGCGGTAATGTTCTTAAAAGACTCGGTTTTGTAGTCGAAGGATATGGTAGAGATTATTTAATGATTAATGGTAAATGGGAAGATCATATTTTCACAAGTTTGACAAATCCCCACTGGCGATCAGATTTATAATACCTGAAGAAGTCGGTCATTTGCAGATAATTATGGAGAATAAATTATGTCAATTTATAATAATCGCCTGGCTATTTTAGCGACAATGCACAATAAAGAAAAAGTAATTTCTCCTTTATTGAAAGAACATTTAGGAATTAATTTGATAGTTCCTCAAGGGTTAAATACTGATGTTTTTGGAACTTTTACTAGAGAAATTAAACGTCCAGATACACAAGTTATTACTGCTAGGTTAAAAGCTAAAAAAGCCTTGGAAATGTATGATCAAAAAATAGCGATAGCTAGTGAAGGAAGTTTTACACCTCATCCCCTAATTCCCTATATTTATGCTAATCGAGAAATAATTATTTTTTTGGATCAAGAAAATGATTTAGAAATTATTGGTGAAGTATTTTCCATAGAAACTAATTTTAATCATCAAACTATCTCTAGTTTAGAAGAAGCTGAAGAATTTGGAAAAAAAGTTGGTTTTCCTGAACATGGTTTAATAATTTCATTTGATAATATATCCACAGGAAAAACAGAATTTATTAAAGGTATTACCAGCCAAGAAAACTTGATCAATTCAGTAGAAATTGCTATAAAAAACACAAGCTGTAAATTTAATATAGAAACAGATATGAGAGCAATGTATAATCCTACCAGGATGAAAAATATTGCCCTTACTACTCAAGACTTAATTAATAAAATTAATAGTTTATGTCCGCGATGTAATACTCCTGGTTTTATTATTAATCAAAAAATACCTGGACTGCCTTGTGAACTTTGTCATCAACCAACTTCATTAATTAAAGCAGTAATTTTTCAATGTCAAAAATGCAATTTTACCCAACAACAATTATTTCCTAATAATCAAGAATTTGCTGATCCTAGTTTATGTGAATATTGTAATCCTTAAAGCCTGGATTTCTTGAAGCCAGCCGGAGAATGAATTCCCAGTCTCATAGCAAAAGTCATCTGAAGATGACTAAAAATCCCCAGTTTACTCTAGTAAACTTTATTTATTGGCACTGAAATGAATTTCAGGGTGGGTTTATCAGCCAATGGTAGGCGTTTTTTGTCTATTATTAAAGAAATATCAATTAAGCCTAATTATAATGACTCTGGATGAAACTCCCAATCATACCTATTCTACCAATCCTTTGCTGACCCTCAACTATGAACCAGCCTTAGAATCCCTTGGTGATGAATATTACGATCAAGTTGTAGCCGAGGAATTTCCCCAACATACTCTCCGTTGGCGTAATGACGCACTATTACCCCGGTTAGGACTTGATCCCAAATCCGTAAAAGACGAAGATTTTATTAACGCTTTTGGTAAATTTGAACAAAGAGAACCCCTGTTAGCACTACGTTATCACGGTTATCAATTTGGACAATATAACCCGCAATTAGGTGACGGTAGAGGCTTTCTTTATGGACAAGTACGGGGTATTGACGGAGAATTATACGATTTTGGCACAAAAGGCTCTGGGAGAACCCCCTACTCTCGCGGTGGTGACGGTATGTTAACACTGAAGGGGGGAGTGCGAGAAGTTCTTGCCGCTGAAGCACTTCATCGTTTAGGTGTGGGTACTTCTCGCTGTTTAAGTATGATTGAAACAGGTTTACAACTATGGCGTGGTGATGAACCCTCACCGACTCGTTCCTCTGTGATGATACGTATGAGTAAATCACATATTCGATTTGGGACTTTTGAGCGATTAAACTATTTCCAACGACCTGATTTAACTCAAAAGCTTTTAGATCATGTCATTGAGCAATATTACCCTCATTTACAGGCTGAAGATGATAAATATGCTTTATTTTACGCTGAATTAGTGCAACGGGTCGCAGAGTTAGTAGCCCAATGGATGGCAGCGGGTTTTTGTCATGCAGTGCTGAATACTGATAATATGTCAATTACCGGGGAAAGTTTTGATTATGGACCCTATGCTTTTATTCCTACCTACGATTTGCAATTTACAGCGGCATATTTCGATTATTATAGACGTTATTGTTACAGTCAACAACCGGGGATTTGCAAACTGAATTTAGAACTTTTGCAAGAACCGTTAAAAGCGATAATTCCCAAAAATGATTTAGATACTGGTTTATCTAAATTTGCTGAATATTATCAAACCGAATATCGGGCTTTGATGTTGAAAAAATTGGGTTTTGCAGATTTACAATTAGAGGAAGCTGATGAATTTTTGCGGTTAACTATTACCTTTTTACATGATAGTCAAGTTGGTTATCATCAATTCTTTGCTGATATAGCTGCTACCTTTTCTAGTAAATGGAGAGATGATCCAGCTTTAGTAATGAATGGTTCAGAAATTATCCCCCCGTTGGGACAATCAGTAATTTTTGATAATTGGTGTTTGCTTTATCATAAAATCCTGAATCATTTTGATCTTGAACAAATGGATAAAATTGGGAAAACTTTAACCGAAACTAATCCAAAAACAGCATTATTAAGACCTGTAATTGAGTCAGTTTGGGAACAAATTACCCAAGATGATAATTGGCAACCTTTTTATGATTTAGTAGAAATACTGCAAAAAGGGAAGTAATACAAGAACCCCACCCCCAACTCCCTCCCCGCAAGCGAGGAGGGGGCTAAAATTTATCCATTCAAGTACATACCAGTATACCGATCATAAAAGAGATGTAAATATCTCCTTTCTCACTTGTGATCTCTGTGCCTGGAGTGGTTCGTTTCAAAAAGTCGGGGATCTAAACTTACCAAAACTATGATCAGCATTAATTTCAATTACTAAATCAACAGATAATGATTGAATTAAAGGATTAATGAATAATTCCGGGTGTAAAGAACGCCAAAAATAATTCACAAATTCCTCTATTTGTAATTCATTCATTCCTGATTTACCAGTAGCAATCATTTGTTTTTCCGCTTGTTTTCGCCATACTAAAGAATAACGATAATCTGTAGGATAAAGAACTATTAAACTATTCAATCTTTCCCAAAGTGGTAAATAATCTTTAAGTTGATCATTCATATCAGCAGCAAATTTTCTATCTGCATCTGTAATAATGGGTGGTGGTGCAGTTAAAAACGCTCTAGGGTGAATTGGTTTTACACCCACAAACCAACCTTCAAAGAGAACAATATCTACAGGATTTGTGATAAATTCAGGAGTAGTGCGATCGCCAACGCCCCCATAAGCAGATTTATCAAATCTAGGAACCATGACAGGACCCTTGCCTTGAGCAATTTGATCGAGTACACTTAAAGCTAGGTGAATATCGTGGGTTCCAGGCGGTCCGCGCCAAAGCAAACGAGAATCCTGTTGTATTAAGACCAAACGATCATTATAAGTTTTGTACAAGTCATCCAAGGACAAACTTAAAGTCTGGTATCCCAACTGCTGGAGAATCAAAACCAGTATTTTAGACATGGTAGTTTTACCGGTTCCTTGTGAACCTAAAATCCCTTGGATAAAAGGTTTACCTAACTGTTGACGCTGGTCTGCAATTTTGATACTCAAAGGTAGCCACAAATCCCATAGTACCTCTAACATTTTTTGGGGTTCAGTTTTTAAGGTAGTTTGACAAAACTGGCTAAAATCAGGGAAAACTAACTTCAATAAGTCCCCTCTCCTTTGCATAACTTGGGCTACATTATCAGCAGTGATATTAAATACCTTAGCTCTCAAAGGATCTGCCAATGCTGCGGCTTGTGCTAATAGTTGCCAAGACGTATCCATTGTGAAAATTTTACTTAGCCATTCACTACTCATAAAATTACGAACCCAGTTTCAAAGCTTCTAGAAATAGGCTGTAGATAAAACCAACTTTCAAATAGTTGAGTGTTTCTACCCAAAGTGCTGCCCGCGCCAACCAGGAGCGACTGTAAAATAATTTACTAAATATCTCAGTAAATACAACTAAAAATGCAGCTACTACAATGTCTAATTCTGATTTTTGTCCAGCGGTTGTTGATACTGCTGATCCCAAAAAAAAGCCAAACAAAAAACTAATTAGTATCAATGATAACCGCCGCCAAGGATTAAGAAACCATTGACTTAGGCTTCTAGTTATGGTGTCTAACAGGTTGTTGAGACGAGTATTTTGCATGGTAGCAAAGAACAGAAAACAGGGTGAGAAAAACTAGTTTTGATGCTGTGAAATTGAATAATCTACTTTGGATAATCTAAGTAAACCCGTTTAATTACCATTGGGGATCATTGATAAACATAATCGTTTTAGGCTAGCCTTTAATTTTATTTCTAACTGTATCTGACTATGAAAGATTCCATGTATCAGTATCGTAACTTGATGATTGTTTTTTTGGCATTAGGACTAATTGGGATGATAGCAGCATGGTTAAATGTCAGCATATCTTTTGAGTCTACAAATCCAGAAACAGTATCAAAAGTTACCAGAAATACACCATCTGGAGTGACAAACACTGAAATTAATGGAGAGGAAACTAATTCAAATAGTACACCAATTCAACCAGTAGAATCGAGTAGCCAAAAAAGAGAGTCTACCGTTTTGTCTAATCAGGTTAATTCAGATACTAAAACCAAAGTACCAGGATTGCTGCGCGTGAGCAACAAAACAACTCAGCCCGTACGTTTGGTATTATTAGCCAGACAATTATCTCAAAAAAGTGCCAATATTAATAAAATCAAATCTACACCCCCCGCTCATTGGGATTTTGCACCAGAGGAGGGAAGTGAGACAGGATTAGTTGTATCCTTACCTCAAGCTAATTTAAGACTGGAGAAAGGTGACATTTTAGCAGCTTTTGCCCAAGATGGTTCTCGACACTATTGGGGACCCTATGTCGTCGGGGAAACTTCCTCCCCCCAATGGCAACCTCAAAGACAAGAATGGCAGTTGGTGTTACAAAATAGGTAATTGATCACGGCAGGAGTTTATTTGTATTTTGTTTGAGTGTAAACTATTGTGTAGTAGCCAGGACACGATTACCGCGTCTTTAAGTACAACTGCATGGACATAAAAGTGAGTATTTCCGGTAAAATGGTTGAAAAGTGGTTTCATGATTTACAACAGCGTCCAGTTTTAGCTGTAGCGGTTTCGTCTCTGTGGTTATTGGTAATTGGTTGGATAGCTTTTGGCTGGAATTTGGGTAATGTGGGCTTAATTGATGAAACTGAGCCACTTTTTGCCGAAGCTTCCCGACAAATGCTACTTACTGGTGATTGGATTACTCCGTTTTTTAACGGAGTAACTCGCTTTGACAAACCTGCTTTAATTTATTGGTGTCAAGCCATCGCCTATTCTATTATGGGCGTGAATGAATGGGCTGCCCGTACCCCTTCCGTATTATCAGCTATGGGCGTAACTGTTTTGGCGTTTTATACTGTACAGTGGTATTTTACTCAAAAGGACGAATTAGAACAAGTTACCAACTTACCCAGACGTTACTTGACAGCAGCCGTAGCCGCAGCTTTAATGGTGCTTAACCCAGAAATGATCGTTTGGGGCAGAACCGGGGTTTCTGATATGTTGCTCACCGGTTGTATAGGTTCAACTTTGTTATGTTTTTTTCTGGGATATGCTCAGAATAAGAGAGCAATTGTCATTGCTAATTGGCAATTTCCTAACCAATGGTACTTAGCAAGTTATGTTTTAATTGCTGGAGCAATATTAACCAAAGGTCCGGTAGGAATTGTTTTACCAGGACTAATTATGATTGCTTTTGCCTTGTATGTCGGCAAATTTTGGCAAATTTGGCGGGAAATGCGGCCGATTTTGGGCATGGTTATAGTTTTAGTTTTATCACTTCCCTGGTATATTTTAGTAACTTGGCGTAATGGCTGGAATTTCATTAACGCTTTCTTTGTGTATCATAACATAGAACGTTTTACGGAAGTTGTCAATGGTCACTCAGCGCCTTGGTATTTCTACTTTTTAGTTGTGTTGCTGGGTTTTGCTCCTTATGCAGTATATATCCCTGCGTCCCTAGTGAAGCTAAAATTGTGGCAGCGATCATATTGGCTAAAACAAGAACGGTCTCAACACTTAGGTTTATTTGTCAGTTTATGGTTTTTGGGAGTATTTGGATTTTTCACCGTTTCCGTCACCAAATTACCCAGTTATGTGTTACCCTTGATGCCAGCGGCAGCTATTCTTGTGGCATTATCCTGGAGTGATATTTTCCCCATTTCACAAAACCCCACCCCAACCCATCTCGCATCTTTACGTATCAGTGGTTGGATAAATGTAGCTTTTATTACTTTCATTTCTATTGCTCTATTTAATCTTCCCCAAATTGTTGGACCTGATCCTGCGGCTCCTAAATTATATGCAGAAATGGAGAAATCAGGTATACTCAAATATGGAGGCATAATTTGGTTAATAATTGCTCTGATCTCGTCTATCTTGATCTTAACTCACCGTTACCGACAGATTATCATAATTAATTTAGTGGGATTTACAGCCTTTATTGCTATTTCTTTAATGCCTGCAATTTTAATTATGGACCAACAGCGTCAGTTACCTCTTAGGGAATTATCAGCTTTAATTGTTGAATTAAAACAACCCAATGAAGAATTGATTATGGTTGGTTTCAAAAAACCTACTGTGACGTTTTACACGAAGCAAAATGTTAATTACATCAAATTTTCCCAAGCAGCTTTAAAATATATTCAAAACCCAGGATTCTCAAAAACTAAATTATCATTATTAATGCTTATTGAGCAAGAAAAATTTCCAGAAATGAAGTTACAACCAGATACTTACAAAAGTCTAGCCACAAAAGGAGCTTATCATTTAATTCGCATTTCTTTGCCAAGAGTCAACAAGGATAAGTTAAATCCATCCTGAAATTTCATTACCGTAGTATTAATTTTATCATCAAAAAATTTTCTTTTTTTAGGTTAAGCCTATTGACTTCCGCCTGCGGGGATGGTATTTTTATAATGGGAATGCGTGGGTATTTAGATTAGTTTTCACATCCCATTATTTACGCACTATCATCATACCACGACCGCTGCGGATGAAAACCGTAATTATTAAAATTTTCTGGAAATATTTATACAAAAATAATGTAAGTATGATGGCACGCAGGCTATGAGCAAACCTTAGATAAAGCTTGATTTATCTGAGTTAATAGCTCTTCCATAGAGATAGAACGGGGTAATATCTGGGTAGCAATTTCACTTACCGCAGTTTCTACAGAAGATGTATATCTGTGCTTACGGGATTGAGAGCTATTTTCATAATTAGGCTGGTTTAATTTTTGGTCAAGTACCAAAATTGGGGGTAATTTAAAGGATAAATCCCCCAAGGATTGTATAGCTTTGTGTACTTCTTGATGCATCGGCGTTTCCTGTAAACAAATTAATAGTAAGTCAACACTTTTATGACTAACTTGTTGTAAAACTTCGGACCAACAACTAGCAATAGAAGCTCTAAAACCAGCAGTTTGTAAGTATTGAATTAGAGCTTGAAACCATTCATAGCCTCTATTACCCGGCTGATTTTTGAGATTGAGAGGAGAATTTTTAATTAACTGATAATTCTTGACTGGTTTGCGATTTATTTTGGGTAAATCATGCAACGACGTTATATCTACCACAAGAATACTGAGTGGACAACTGATGCCAGCGGCAATTTGTAATACAGATGATAAAGCATTTCCCTGGTAATTGTGGGCATCATTTTCCTGATGCAAGGGACTTAAACAAGGAAATACAGACAATCCTGGTATTTGGGAAGCAGCTAAAGTAGTAGCAACATCACAAGTGACCAATGGTAAAGTTGCTAATCGCTGGTGTTTAGTTAATTGTTGTAGATAAGTGCGAGCCGTAGAAATTTCCATATCTAGTAATATCAAATCAAACTGCCAGACTCGTGCTAACAAATCTGCTTGATCTAAATCATCTACTTCAATAACTCGATGTTCTCGGAGGGAAGGGTAGAGATTAACCGCTTCTAATTCTGGATTTACTAACCGGAGAATTCGTAGAGGGACAATCTGAGGACGGTGATTATTTTCCATCTCTGAATGCTGAACGTTTAGAGATGTGGATAATTTTTCTAATAGTGTAGTCAATAGGTGGTGTTTGATGGGTAAACTTAAAAAACTATCAGCCTGTTTAGTAAGTGCTTGCTCCTTTTCAGCCGCTGTAGCCGTGACAACAACATGAATGTGACGAGTTAAAGCATCAGATTTCAATATAGTTAAAACATCCCAACCTGAGAGTAAAGGTAATAAAGGGTTTAAAAATATAGCCTTTGGTTGTAAACGTCGAGCTTTTTCTAATGCTTCTGTTCCCGATCTAGCAATGACAACACGATAACCTAAACCTTTGAGTTGTTCAGTTAATTCTTCAATATATTGGGCTACTGCTTCCACCACTAACACCAATCTTGGTGAGGAATTAGGTTGGTATTGTGGAGAATTATGGAGATTTTGACGGGAAGAATTGGCAGTGTTGCCTATTTCCCGCTTTTCTGGTTTTATATCTTCAGAGTCACTAAAACTGAGTTTTGGTGGACTCGGTGGTAAAAGCAGGGTAAATTGACTACCTTTACCCTCACGAGATAGGAAACTGACATCTCCACCATGTAAGCGAGCCAAAGCTCTGGTTAAGACTAATCCTAAACCCGTTCCTTCAAACTGACGGGTGAGGGGGTTTTCTAATTGCTGGAATTTTTGAAAGATTAAATGTTGTTGTTGTTCAGGAATCCCAATACCTGTATCCCAGACAGTAAAAGCAATCCAGCCTTCCCAACGACTTACCCGTAACCCAATTTCTCCAGATACTTCTGTGAATTTAAAAGCATTAGAAAGTAGATGTGCCAGCATTTGACGCAAGCGTAATTCATCCGCTACCATTTGTTCTAAACCCGGTTCAATGGCCAGACTAAATTGACGATGAGAAGAATTTTGATTTTCTGCTGGGGATAATTGTTGAGTTTTGTGAGTTTGCTGATGGATGTTTTTGACATCTGACAAAGCTCGTTCACATACTACCTGAATTTGTACTGGGGTGAAGGTGAGTTGCATTTGTCCAGTTTCCATGCGAGTCAAATCTAAAATATCATTAACTACACTCATCAAATGTCTGCCACTTTGGTGAATTAGCCCAGCATAACGAGCTTGGCGCTCATTTAATTGTCCCAACTGTTGGTCTACAAGTAGTCGAGATAGTCCTAAAACTGCCGTTAGTGGTGTTTTTAATTCGTGACTGATACAAGCTAAAAATTCATCTTTTAAGCGATTGAGTTGAATCAAATCGGCGTTTTTTGTTGCCAATTCCTTGCAAAGTTGTTGTTGTTCCGTTACATCTGTGGCTAATATCAGCCACAGGTCGTCGGTAGTTGCTGGCACTTGTGACTCAGAAACCCAAATTTGCAACTCCCTACTATCCAAAGGGATTTTGGCAAATTGCCAAACCCGTTCCTGACCATTTTTGATTTCCACCACACAAGTACAAATACCCAGATGCGTATCTAAAACACAGCGATCAGAACTACTATTTACATTGACGGGTGACTCTTCCAGAAATGGTAAAGCTGATGACTCATCAGGTGAAAAAACCGTTGGGGAGATAGTTGTTTTGGGACTCGTGAAAGGATCTGGTTTCTGATTTTCAGACCCATTAGCATAAATATAAGCAGATTTTTGAGCATGCGTTGGGGCAAGTATGGTCTCTACCTGTTTTCTAACTCCTTCGATGTCTTTTAATGCTCCCAATTGTTGCCACCAAGCAGGATTTTGCGTGATTACTTTGCCATGACTATTTTGTAACATAATTGGCCAAGGCAGTTGCCCCAACAAATGGACTATGGATGTGTGTATTTTCGGCGGTTCTTTTTCCTGATTGATGATTGAGTTAATAGGATTTTTGTTTTCAGCTAAGAGTTGCAATAAGCGTAAAATATCCACTATTCCCAGGAGTTTACCATCTGAGTCAACCAATGCCCAATCTAAATTTCTTTGTTGTTTAGTTTCTTGGTATTTTAAAAATAGGCGGAAATGTTCTAGACTCTCTGCGGCTGATATGGTTTGTATTGGTTCTAGGAGCGATTTATCCACTTGTGAGATTGGTCGCTGTAAATTTAAAAGGTAGTCATCAGTAGTTGCTGCTAATAATTGTGGCAGTAACCGAGCAGAGTATAACAAACCAATTGGGACTTGTTGTGAATTGACTACCATCAAGCGATCGCACTGTTCTTCGGTAAAAATATCCAGCACGGTTGCTAGAGTATTTGTTTCTAAGCAGATTGGTACATTTGCTAGAAGTTGATAAAGCGGGTACTGTAGCATTGATATAATTCCTCAGTGGTCATTCTTCTGATGATCAACTCCGGCCTCACCATTAGCTTTCGTTGAGATGGTCTTCAAGCCTGAAGCAATATCCGGCCAGAATATTGAGAATGGCTACGCTATTGTGGGATTCCCGTTAGACATTTAGGAATTACGCACAATATCTGGAGAAACCTTCTTTCCTTCCTGTTCTATCCTTTGAGGGCGCTTTGCGAGCGCTCCTTCCTGGTTCATGCTTTCGTCGTTCGTTGTTTCGTAACTCGTGCGTAAGTCCTAATATTGACAAACTGCGCTGAAAAATTTCCTTCAAACCAGATAAATCCAGACAAACCAAATCCAAATATTGAATAGTTTTGGTATTTTCATTGGTGTTAAACACGGTCAGTAGTTTGATACCATTTACACATAAATAATCCGTAAGCTACAGGCTAGATAAAGAGCCAGTCTGGGGGTTGGGCTATGACTTTGGGACAGTCCATGGCATCAAAAAAAATACATGAACTCGAAGCCAATGACCGATTATTTTTCCCCTCACAGTGCAAGATGTGAATTTTCATGGTGAACAAGTAACCATCTTGACAAGATTATTACTTGTATTGAAAGTCATTACTTTTGAGAGTGACAACTACAACAATAATTATGACTCCAAAGATTCGCTTTAGAACCTTGAGGAATTATAATGATTTAAAATGCGACAATTCTTTAAGTTTGTTTAAGTATCTTATCAAGGAGTAAAGTAATGTAACCTAAGTCCAATTTTGATCTGTTAATGCACTCATCAATGATTCCCAACTACGCCAATTTGTATAAGTTATCCTATTTAAGCTAAATAAATATGCTTATTTACTAACTTATATATCCCACTCCTACATAATACCCATGATTTATCAACCGTAGATGTTAGTACCTATATTGCTTTTACAAATAAATATAAAACAAATTTGCGGTAGACCATTTGCACAAAAGAGGCACAAAGGTTTACTTATTCACAGATGGAATTTCATGAGTAAATTCCTTAGCCAATACTACCGATTAATCAGCGAATGGTATTGGCTACCAATTACTACTACACCTGATCAGATATACTATTTACCTAATCAGACATTAGATAAAAAAAATAATTATTTCCTGTCCTTTGCCCAGCAGAGAAAGGCACAAAACTTTCAGGATATGACTACTACCGAAAAACGGGAAATTCTAGAAGAACTGAAATCAGATTATCGGCAAATTATTGTAAATTATTTTCTAACTGACAAAGCAATAAAAGAAAAAATTGATAAATTTATCAACGCCCTATTTTATGCTAATATTCCTGTGCCACAAATTATAGAAATGCACATGGAAATCATTGACGAATTTGCCAAACAATTAAGACTAGAAGGTAGAAGCGATGAAACATTACTAGATTACCGTTTAACCTTAATAGATATTTTGGCACATCTTTGTGAGATCTATCGTTCTACTGTTGCTAAAATCAATTGAATGTGGCGAAGCAGAATTTGCGTCTCCATTGATTGTGAGTAAATACTAAAAGTATAGATAAAACCAAAACCTTTGCTTTTTTTATTTGTCACATTTATTGCTTATTTTTAGGAGTCTATATTGTATGAATCAAGCCAAAAAAACCTATGTTCTCAAGCTATACGTGGCGGGGAACACCCCCAATTCAGTGCGAGCCTTAAAAACCCTCAAAGACATCTTAGAGCAAGAATTTAAAGGTGTTTATGCCTTAAAAGTAATTGATGTCCTGAAAAACCCCCAATTAGCTGAAGAAGATAAAATTCTTGCCACTCCGACATTATCAAAAATTTTGCCGCCGCCGGTGCGGAAAATTATTGGTGATCTCACAGACAGAGAAAGAGTATTAATTGGATTGGATCTGCTGTATGAAGAATTGAACGAAGAATACGAAAAAGAGTAGGATAACATACAGTAGATTGGGGGTAAAAGAAGTACAAAATTTTCATAAAAAATCAATTTAATTATTAAGCAGGTTTTACCAAAGGACTCTTAACTTAGTAGATTCTGCTGTATTTATGAAAAATGATCAAAAACTTTCTTGATTTTAAAAAACCAGGTTGAATATCCATATTAGATAAACCATGACAAAAAAAGAGCAGTTTGACCAAAAAAAAATACCTGTTGGTGGCGTAGAAAAAATTCGGACAATGATCGAGGGCTTTGACGATATTAGTCATGGGGGTTTACCCGTGGGTAGAACCACCTTAGTGAGTGGCACTTCCGGGACAGGAAAAACTTTGTTATCACTGCAATTCCTTTATAATGGCATCACTTACTTTGACGAACCAGGAGTATTTGTCACCTTTGAGGAATCACCCAGTGATATTATTAAAAATTCCCATATTTTTAATTGGAATTTGCAACATTTAATTGATGAGGGTAAATTATTTATTCTCGACGCTTCTCCAGATCCCGAAGGTCAAGATATAGTCGGTAATTTTGATTTATCTGCCCTGATTGAAAGGTTACAATATGCAATTCGTAAATATAAAGCAAAAAGAGTTTCCATTGATTCAATGACAGCCATATTTCAACAATATGAAGCTGTAGGAGTAGTGCGACGGGAAATTTTCCGTTTAGTAGCGCGTCTGAAACAATTAAACGTCACCACAATCATTACCACTGAAAGAGGTGAAGAATATGGACCAGTAGCATCTTTTGGCGTTGAAGAATTTGTTTCTGATAATGTAGTGATTGTTCGCAACGTTTTAGAAGGAGAACGCCGTCGTCGAACTATTGAAATTCTCAAATTACGGGGAACAACTCACATGAAAGGTGAATATCCCTTCACAATTACCAACGAAGGAGTTAATATATTCCCCTTGGGAGCAATGCGATTAACACAAAGATCCTCTAATGTGCGAGTATCTTCTGGGGTGAAAATTCTTGATCAGATGTGTGGTGGTGGTTTCTTTAAAGATTCGATTATTTTAGCAACAGGAGCTACAGGAACTGGTAAAACCTTATTAGTGAGCAAATTTATCCAAGATGGCTGTATTAATGGTGAAAGAGCGATATTATTTGCCTATGAAGAATCTCGCGCTCAACTTTCACGTAATGCTTATTCATGGGGGATTGATTTTGAGGAATTAGAACATCAAGGACTGTTAAAAATAATTTGTACCTATCCCGAATCAACTGGCTTAGAAGATCATTTACAAATTATTAAATCAGAAATATCTCATTTTAAACCTGCTCGCATTGCCATTGATTCACTTTCAGCCATGGCTAGAGGTGTTAGTAATAACGCTTTTCGTCAATTTGTCATTGGTGTTACAGGTTATGCTAAACAAGAAGAAATCACTGGTTTTTTTACCAATACTACAGACCAGTTTCTCGGTTCTCATTCCATTACCGACTCCCATATTTCCACAATTACAGACACAATTTTGATGTTGCAGTATGTAGAGATTCGGGGAGAAATGTCGCGGGCAATTAACGTCTTTAAAATGCGAGGCTCTTGGCATGATAAGGGCATTCGTGAATATAATATCACAGCCGACGGACCAGATATTAAAGATTCACTGCGTAACTATGAGCGAATTATTAGCGGTGCGCCTACTCGCGTTATTATAGATGAAAAAGCAGAACTTTCTCGCATTGTCAAGGGTTTTGAAGACAAACAGAGTTCTGATGCTTAAAATAGGAAGAGTGCGATATTCCTTCACAAATCTATGGATCATGCTATATTTTGTGGTGAAGACAAGTATTCTGCCGCTAAATTGATATTTTTTTCTGTGAGGGGACGCGGTGAAAAGACAGCAATTATTCCATAGTTTCTTACCCGGTTTTACAGTAGCAGTATTAACAACTCAGCCCGCTTGGGCTAATTTTGTGAACATGAGTGAGGTACAGCCAGGGTCTTATCCTAATGTTTTGATTTCTACCAATAGTAGAAATTTATTCACACAAGTTACAAATCACCCAGGATTATTATTTAGCAGTTATTTCCGTCAGGGTAGTATAAGTCATGCTGTTAACTACAGTCTACCAATAATTACCGCTGACAATAATCTTGGTCATGAGGGGGTAAAAATACTTAAAAAAGATGATGGTAGATTTGTCAATTTTTCTGATCTATCAAATCATAATTTCCTGGCTGTTAATAATCCCAATTCTGAGCAGCAATTTACCAGCGGTAATACCAGTGTATCAGAATTAATAGAATCTAGTAAATGCCCACAGCAGAAGAGTCAAGCAGCTTTACTACTTGCCTCTAACACCTGTTTACCTAAAAATACTTCTGATTGGATAGCGCAAACAACTATCCCGACTACATCAGAACCCAGTAAACCCTTTTCTGGTAGTAATGTAAAATCCCAACTTAGTCAGTCCGTAGATTTTACTAATACTCCTAATGACTTAAATCCTAACCCGAATCCGCTGTTATTTCCAAGACAAGCGGAGGAAGTAAAAATACAGGCAACTCGGCCAATTAGTTTGTCAGAGGCTTTGGAACTGGCTAAACGGAATAACAATGATTTACAAGTGTCCCTATTACAATTACAACGCAGTAAATCAGTTCTGCGGGAAGCTCAAGCGGCTTTATTTCCTAGTGTAGATTTGAGTGCAGATGTAACAAATAGTCGTAACGTTGGGACAACACTACAGTTTGACCAAGCTAGAACAAACAACCCACGAGTAGGTGATGCTCCAGCAAATACAAATTTTAGCGGAACAGCACAGATAAAATATGATTTGTATACCTCCGGTAGACGCAATGGGGCTATTCAGGAAGCTGAAGAAAGGATACGTGTACAAGAGTTGGATGTCGAAAGACAATCTGAGGAAATTCGCCTAAATGTGTCCAAGGCATATTATGATCTGCAACAAGCCGATGAAAACGTGAGAATTACCCAGTCAGCGGTAGAAAATGCTCAAGCTAGTTTAAAAGATGCCATGGCCTTAGAAAAAGCTGGCGTTGGTACTCGTTTTGATGTATTGCGATCGCAAGTAAACCTAGCCAATTCTCAACAAGAATTAACTAATTCCATCTCTCAACAACAAATTGCCCGCCGCAAATTAGCACCATTGTTGAATTTATCCCAATCAGTGAGCATTAGTGCGGCTGATCCAGTAAAATTAGCAGGTTTATGGCAGCAACCACTAGAACGAAGCATCGTTTTAGCCTATCAAAACCGTCCTGAACTACAACAAACTTTAGCACAGCGAAAAATCGGCGAAGCACAAATAAAACAGGCTTTAGCTTCTTCTGGTCCACAGGTGAGTTTAGTAGGGAGATATAACTTATTAGATCAATTTGATGACGGAACTAGTGTGAGCGATGGTTATTCATTAGGACTACAAGCCAGCATTAATTTATATGGTGGGGGAGCAGGAACCGCAAGAGCAGCCCAAGCTAAAACCAGTATTGCGATTGCTGAAACTCAGTTTTCTGAACAAAAAAACCAGATTCGCTTTCAAGTAGAACAAGCTTATTCCACCCAAGCCTCAAGTTTAGAGAACGTACAAACTGCTAATGTAGCTTTAGAACAAGCTAGAGAGTCTTTACGGTTAGCGCGGTTAAGATTCCAAGCAGGTGTAGGTACTCAAACCGATGTAATTAACGCATTAAATGATCTGACACGGTCCGAGGGAAATCGAGTCAAAGCCATATTAGACTACAATCGAGCTTTGACAGAATTACAAAGGTATGTTACAGCCAAAGGATTAAAACAGTTAGAGTAGTCAGGATTCAAATAAGAGGTAAGATTAGTAGGTTGGGTTGAGGCAAGAAACCCAACTTACAAGAAATGACCAAGGATCAATGATGTTGCAAGTGCTAAACTATTGACATACTCACCGACCTGAAGGTGCGATGATTCTTGACACTTCACTGGAACACGCCACAAGTGGTCTTATCGTCCCTCCATGTCCGTTTAAAGTCTCCCAATGCCTTATGGCGACTATAACCGAATTTTAACATAAAGCCGTCCTAAAAGCGATGCACTGAGCAGTTCGACAAGCTCACTGTAACACTTGCCGAAGTGGACGGGGCTTGTATCCCAGATTTTTGGTCAAAAACTCATGATCATGACTAAAGTTACATCACAAGAGATTGCAAAATTTCGTTCTCTGATGGTAGATGATTCCCAAGCAATGGAAGCATTAGACTTGATAGAGGACTGCGATGGAGATTTAGAAGACGCGGTAATGACTCTGGCTATTAAGGCTGGACAACAACCGGAACAAACTAATTCTGAATGGTTAGATGCTTTAGCCAAAAAATGGCGGGCTGTAATTTGTGAACAGGAATATCGAGAAGACTTGCTAAATGGGTCAATTCAAGAGATGATAGAACATCTGAGGACAATACAGACCTTTCCTAGAAGTCTGGCCACACCGGTTTTAATTTATGTTCTTAAACAAGGTGTAAATAACTTTTGTGAGCCTCTAGACTTGCTAAAATCAGATCAATCCTGATTAGTGAATATACTGATGATGTCAACTGGAATTTAAAAAATAGTTGAAGATTAATGAATTATCTTGTTGCTGTATTATCAGATCGTATCCAAGCCGAAGCCGCCGATTTAGCTTTAGAAAAAGAAGGCATAAATGGGACTATTCTTGGTAGAGGTTATAAAAGTGCTGATGAATTTGGTTTAATTGATCCCAAAGAAGAAGCGAAAAAACAAGTAAAATTAATGGCGATTTGGTTAGTCCCATTTGGCTTTTTTTCTGGTTTTACTTTCAGTTTGATTACTGGTTTAGATACTTTTGCTTGGGCTGGAGAAATCGGTAATCATGTAATTGGCGGAATTTTGGGCGCTGGTAGCGGAGCTATGGGTAGTGTATTTGTGGGGGGTGGTGTTGGTTTGTTTGAGGGTGGTGGTGATGCTTTACCCTATCGTCATCGCTTAGATGCGGGTAAGTATTTAATTGTCGTCCGAGGTTCGGAAACTTTGACCCGTCAAGCTACTCGGATTTTAAGGCAGTTTGACCCGGAAAATATTCAAGGTTATGCTGAAAATAATTAATTAATCAATTAATTAATTGGTAATTGTTGTCTGAATCAGGATATCCAGGATTTAAGGATTAATCAGGATTCTGAATAACAATTAATAACAATACTTGTGAACTTCGCACTCCGAACTCCTGTAACTGCTATAATTCTATGCTACCTAGAGAAGAACTTTTAAAAGGGGTTGAAAACCGCGATACCATTGCCCGTGTAATTGATCAAGCAGACCAGGCTATAAAGACCTGGGAGGTGGTATTAACAGATTTTTTGTCTCCGCCAGAGTTAGCGGAAATTAAGCGGGTATTTAGCCGATTAACAGAGGTGCATTTAGTGACTTGGGGTGGATATCCCCAAGCGGAAAGACAAAGAATAGCGATCGCCCGCGCTGAGTTACCATTAGATCAGTCTCAAGTTGCTATCATGGCCTTGGAAATTGCTGGTAATTTCTTATTTGATACAGCGAATCACCGAGATTTTTTAGGTGCGATGTTGGGAACGGGAATTGTCCGGGAAAAAACGGGAGATGTGATTGTTTTGGGGGAAAGAGGGGCGCAGGTGATTGTTGTCCCGGAATTGGGAGAATTTTTAGAGATGAGTTTAAAACAGGTGCGGTCTGTACCGGTGAAAACTCAACGCATTGATATTAGCGAGTTAAAAATCCGCGAACCTAAGAAAAAAGAATTAACGACTGTGGAAGCTTCTTTGCGGTTAGATGCGGTGGCTTCCGCTGGGTTTGGGATGTCCCGCAGTAAAATGGTAGATTTAATAGACTCCAATGATGTGCGCGTTAATTGGAAGGAAGTGACTCAAGCCAGTTCCCAAGTCAAAACGGGGGATTTAATTGCTATTCGGGGAAAAGGTCGGTTAGAAGTTGGAGAAATTGCGGTGACAAAAAAGGATCGTTATCGGGTGCAGTTAACTAGATATATGTAAAATAATATATCTAAAATATATCTAAAATAAAGTTTTGGTTTTAGCGGTTGACAGATGATATTTTAGATGATATATTATTAATCTGTGTGGTTAAGGACGGTTAGCTCAGGTGGTTAGAGTACATCGTTGACATCGATGGGGTCGTTGGTTCGAGTCCAATACCGTCCATATTGTTTTTTAAAGTGACTGATTATTTACCGCTGTAGAAAAAGGCAATTTCCTTTTCTTTTAGCGGCGCGAAACCGGCATCAATTAGCTTTTGGTCTAGTTCAGTTTGGGGAATATGTTTAGCACCAATACGGACAATGCGAGAACGCATGGTGTTGGATACACCACTACGCTGTCTATTGGCTTCTAAAGCCATAACTTGTGCATACAATTCTAACTTAGCGGGAGGAATAGGAGAACCATCAAAATCAATTCCTTTAGCGATCGCTTGGTCAATAGCATCAGCACCTGTGGTAGTTTCAGTAGTCATGGTAAATCATTTTCAAAGATAAAGATATAGAAGTATTTTACCACCTCAAGGATTTTTACCCATTACCAATTATCAATTACCCATTACTAATTACCTGCATAAATGCTAAAATCCTCAATTAGAAATTGAGGATATTTTCATGCCAGTTGTAACTAACCCAATCAAGTTTGGCACAGATGGCTGGCGCGGTGTGATAGGTGAGGAGTTTACCTTTGAACGCCTGGCGTTAGTAGCAACTGTAGCCGCCAAGGTTTTACATAATACTTACTTTTCCGAGGTAGGTAGCCGGACAATTATTGTCGGTTATGATCGCCGATTTATGGCGGAAGATTTTGCTCGTGTGGTCGCCAATGCTGTCACGGCAGTGGGCTTTGATGTCCTGTTTAGCGAAACTTCTGCACCAACTCCGGCTTATAGCTGGGCGGCTAAAGAACTCAAGGCTTTAGGGGCGCTAGTTGTGACAGCGAGTCATAATCCGGGTAGATATTTAGGATTAAAAGTTAAAAGTGCCTTTGGTGGTTCAGTCCCTCCGGAAGTTACACAAGAGATAGAAGCTTTATTATCAGAAAAAGTGCCACCAGTAGCGATTCCAGGTCAGGAACATAGTTTTGATCCTTGGCCTAGTTATTGTCAGGCATTAGCGGGTAAAGTTGATATTGACAAGATTAAACAAGTTATTGCTGCTGGTAAATTAACAATATTCGTGGATGTCATGCACGGGGCTGCGGCTGGGGGACTAGCGCGACTATTAGGGTCACAGGTTCAAGAAATAAATAGCGACCGTGACCCTTTATTTGAAGGTGGTGCGCCGGAACCTTTACCAAAATACCTGTCACGACTATTTACAGTCATCAAAAACCATCGCCAAAGCAATAAAGCTGGTTTAACAGTAGGTTTGATATTTGATGGCGATTGCGATCGCATTGCAGCGGTAGATCAAGATGCTAATTTCCTCAGTTCTCAAATTTTAATCCCCATCTTAATTGACCACCTGACCCGGCGGCGCAACTTTCAGGGGGAAATAGTCAAAACTGTCAGTGGGTCGGACTTAATGCCTCGTGTAGCCGCCTTACATAACCTTTCTATCTATGAAACCCCTGTAGGTTATAAATACATTGCTGACAGAATGTTAACTACACAGGTGTTGCTAGGTGGTGAAGAATCTGGTGGGATTGGTTATGGTAGCCATATTCCCGAACGTGATGCTTTATTATCGGCGCTGTATGTATTGGAGGCTGTGGTAGAATCAGGGTTAGATCTAGGCGAATATTATCGTTATTTACAACAACAAACTGATTTTTCATCGGTCTATGATCGCATTGATTTACCTCTAGCGAATATGGAAGTGAGAGGGCGACTATTACAACAGTTACAATCTCAACCTTTAACAGAAATTGCAGGTAAGGCGGTAATAAGTTGTCAAACCATTGATGGTTATAAATTCCGTCTGGCTGACAACAGTTGGCTAATGATTAGATTTAGCGGTACTGAACCAGTTTTACGGCTTTATTGTGAAGCAGCAACAATAGAACAAGTTCAGCAAACTCTAAATTGGGCAAAAACTTGGGCTGAATCAAATTAATGGGTAGTGGGTAGTGGGTAATGGGTAGTGGGTAAAATCTCTACCTTTTGCCTTTTTCCTCACAATGGAAAATGGACAATGGACAATGGACAATGGACGAATGACTAAATTACTCGTAGTAGCGACAGGAAATACCGGTAAATTACGGGAAATGCAAGCTTATTTAGCTGATTCTAGTTGGGAATTAACTATAAAACCGGAAAATTTGGATGTGGAAGAAACAGGGGAGACCTTTGCGGAAAATGCTTGTCTCAAGGCCTCGGAAACTGCTAAATTTACAGGTAATTGGGCTATAGCCGATGATTCTGGTTTGGCGGTAAATGCCCTGAATGGTGCGCCAGGAGTGTATTCTGCTCGTTATGGAAATAATGATACAGAACGGATTGGTAGGTTATTAAGAGAATTAGGTGATGAAAAAAATCGTCAAGCTAGGTTTGTGTGTGCGATCGCAGTTGCTAATCCTCAGGGAGAAATAGTAATTCAATCTGAGGGTATTTGTCAAGGTGAAATTTTATTTGCACCTTCTGGAGATGGTGGTTTCGGTTATGATCCGGTTTTTTATGTCCCAGAAAAACAATTGACTTTTGCCCAAATGACAACAGATTTGAAAAAGTCAATTAGTCATCGGGGAAATGCTTTCCAGGCTTTAGTTCCCCAGTTAAGGAAATTAATCATGTAAACCTATTATTTCTCATCCTAAGATTTGGATGGTTTTTTATGTTCTCCTTTCCCGATGATGAGCAGCTTGTAATAATAAAGACTCGGCAAAAGCGATCGCTTCATTTGCGGATTTACCACCAGCTAATTGTGCTAATTCTTCTCGACGGGTAGTTAAATTATCCAAAGTTGTCACTCTGACAACTGTCCGCTGTTGATCATTACTATTTACGGCTTTATTAATCACTAATTTAGCGACGCGAAAATGACGATCTGCCATAGCTGCAATTAAAGGTTGATGGGTTACACATAATACTTGATGTCCTTGACTAATTTGATGCAATTTTTCTGCTATAGCTTGGGCAACTCTACCGGAAACTCCCACATCTATTTCATCAAAAATAAAAGTTCCCACTTCATTTCCTTGGTGAAAACAAGATTTTAAGGCTAATAAAAATCTGCTCATTTCTCCACCCGAAGCAATTTCGGTTAATGGTTGAATAGGTTCACCAGGATTAGGACTAAACATAAAAGTAATTTTATCTGCACCTGCGGCCGTGGGGGTAGTGGGGACAATTTCGACTTGAAATCTTACCTTATCCATTGCTAGGGGCTTGAGTTCAGCTAGTAACCGAGATTCTAAATCAGCCGCAGTTTGACGACGTAATTGACTTAATTGTTGACTGAGATGATGGAGTTGTTGTAAATATAATTGTTCGTCTTGTTCTAAAGTTTCTATAGATTGTTCATTATTATTTAATTCAGCTAATTCATTTTGAATACGTTGATAATAAGCGATCGCTTCTGTTAAAGTTGGACCATATTTACGACAAATTTGTTTTAATTCCCGTATTCGTTCTTCTACTTCTTCTAACCGCTGGGGATCTGCTTCCAATCCTTCTCCATAAATATTAATTTGTCTACCCACTTCCATGACTGCTGCGACTGCATCCCGCACCAATTCTAATAAAGATTGTAGTTGAGAATCATACTCTATCATTTGAGTTAATATCATCTCTCCATCGGCTAATAAATCAGCGGCCGTGGGAGTTTCCTGATCATCTTGATACAAAGCCTGATATACTTTGTAACTCATTTGTTGTAAATCAACAACATGATTCAGACGGTCTCGTTCTTGATTTAATATTTCCATTTCCTGGGGATCATCAAGATTAGCAGCACCTAATTCTTGTACTTGATATGTGAGTAGATCTAATTGTTGTAGCCTTTCCCGTTCTGATGTTCGGCGTTTTTCTAGTGCTTGACGTGCTTGTTGATATATACTAAAAGCTGCGGTGACGTTTTGGCGTTTTTGTAACAATAAATCACCACCATATAAATCTAACCAATCTCGAACTTGAGCCGATTGTCCTACTTTTACAGTTTGTCCTTGTGCTGTTATTTCTACTAAATGATCTCGCAATCCTCCCATTAATTGACGATTTACCAGGACTCCATTCACCCGTGATCTACTGCGAATATTACTAGTGGTGGTGGCAATTTCTCGACTGATGATCACAGCATTATCATCTATTAAATCAATTTCTTGTTCACTTAACCAAGCAGCTAGGGGTGGGGTGACGCTAAAAGTTGCTTCTACCATTGTTCGATTTGTACCAGTGCGAATGACTCGACTAGAGACTTTACCACCCAAAACTGCATCAATGGCATCTAGTATAATTGATTTTCCTGCCCCGGTTTCCCCTGTTAATACATTCAAACCTGCCCCAAAATCTAATTCTAAATGATCAATTAAGGCAAAGTTTTCAATTCTTAGATATAGCAGCATTTACATAATCCTCAGATTGCAGATTTCCTGGTTACCTCTGAATTACTAATAAGTTATGTTATTTATCTTATTTGGTAATATTTGCCAAATTATGATTAGTTTACCATGTATTATACTTAATCAGGTTAACAAAATAAAACTTTATATTCTCAATGGTTGGCTTTTACCTAACACAGAATTTATTGTCTGGATTTTGAGCCTATAACTTAGTAATGATTATTCTCAGTATATATTTTAGATATAAAAACTTTCAGATGATACACTATGATATTACCACAAAATATGGAGATGTCAATACCCTAGTAAACTCGTTAGCTTATTGACCATATTCTCAATAATCTTGAGAATCAACCAGCTATATTCTCAATAAACATAGGGAGGCGATTTTTTTCCTAAAGGGATATTTAAAAAACTTATATATCTGACTGGATTAAAAATTTAGTAGCTATGGCTTAAATATTGCTACATTAATAAAGGATGTAACTATCTGCAGAAATATGGTATCTACTCCTATAACATTTTCCGATATTCAAAGTCATTGGTCGAGGGCATTCATTGAGGCCTTAGCCGCAAAGGGGATTCTCAAAGGGTATCCTGATGGAACTTTCCGCCCTAATAACCCTGTGACTCGGGCTGAGTTTGCGGCTATCATCGCTGCTGTTTTTTCCCCAGCAGTGAAACGTGAATATGCGGGTTTTGTTGATGTTCCTGATACCCATTGGGGGATAAAGGCGATTAAAAAAGTTTATGAAAGTGGATTCTTGACAGGGTATCCAAATAAGCGGTTTGGCATAGATGAAAATATTTTTAAAGGTGATGTTTTAGTAGCCATGGTCAATGGCTTGGGAATTGCTGCTCAAGTTGGTTTAGACCTAGTGAGTAAACTAGCGGAAATTTATCAAGATGGGTCTTTAATTCCCTACTATGGAATTAATCAGATAGCTGTAGCGACTCGCGTTGGTTGGGTAGTAAATTATCCCAATGTCAAAATCCTTAATTATAAAACAGCGGCTACTCGCGCGGATGTAGCGGCGGTAGTTTATCAAGGGTTAGTATATTTGGGCAAGGCGGAAAAAATTCCTTCTGCTTATATTGTTGTGCCTGGGGCTTTATCTCCATCTCCACCTTTATCTCCAGTCTCTAATACTAAGACTGTCAAGGTAAGTCATCGGCGTGAGTTCCGAGGTGCTTGGGTAGCGTCTGTGTGGAATAGTGACTGGCCTTCTAAACCGGGACTGACTGTTGAAGAGCAAAAAGCAGAGTTATTAGCGATTATTAAACAGTTGCAATCTTTGAATTTTAATGCTTTAGTTTTGCAGGTACGACCAGAAGGTGATGCTTTATATGCTTCTGAATTAGAACCTTGGAGTGCTTGGATTACAGGAACTCAGGGAAAAGCACCAACACCATTTTACGATCCTTTGGAATTTGCGATCGCTCAATGTCATTTACGCAATATTGAATTACACGCTTGGTTCAATCCTTATCGCGCTAGAGCCAATAGTCAAGTTTCTCCTGTCCGTCCCCACATTGCGGTGACTAACCCAGAAGTTGTTTATCAATGGGGTACTCAACTATGGATGGACCCAGGGGCAAAAATTGTTCAAGACAGGGCCTACAATGTGATTATTGATGTTGTCCGGCGTTATGATGTAGATGCTATTCATCTAGATGATTATTTTTACCCCTATCCCATATCTGGTAAACCTTTTCCCGATCATAAAACCTACGCAGCTTATCAAGCTAAAGGTGGTAAACTCAGTTTAGAAGATTGGCGACGAGAAAACGTTAATCAAATGGTATTGCGACTTTCTCAGGGAATTAAAGCCACCAAACCTGATGTGAAATTTGGTATTAGTCCTTTTGGTATCTATCGTTCTGGAGAACCTGCGGGGATTGTTGGTTTAGATGCCTATAATGTCCTTTATGCTGATTCTAAAAAATGGTTACAGCAAGGTTGGATAGATTATATTGCGCCTCAACTCTACTGGCGTACCGACCAAACAAAACAAAGCTACGAGGCACTGCTGCAATGGTGGACTAAAATTAATAGCAGCCAGCGTCATGTTTATGCCGGTAACAATCTAGGACAATTGGATGGTAAAGCCTGGAAAAACAGCGAAATTGCCAAGCAAATTCAGATTTCTCGGAATTTAGCGGCTAATTTGTCTTTAGGTAATATCTTTTTTAGTATGACTGGCATTCAGGAAAATCGTCAAGGCATCAGTGATGAGTTTAAAACCTATTATCCCACACCTGCCCTCGTTCCTAGTATGTCATGGAAAGGTTCTGCAACACCGATACCGCCTAAAAATCTCAAGTTTGTTGATGGTAAATTAAACTGGCAACCAGGAGATAATCGGCCTGTGCGTGCTTGGACTCTGTATGTTCAAATTGGTCCGAATTGGACAATTAAACGCATTTTATCCGCTGGTACTACCTTTGCGACGGTTACACCCGGTACTTATGCTGTCTGCGCTGTGGATAGATTAGGCAATGAAAGTGAAGGTGTTATGATTACTGTAGCCTAGGTTAACTAGCAACCACAAGCTAAATAAATGCAAGATAGTTCTTCCTTATCAAGATAAGGATAACATTTTTTAAATCCTTTGTCAATACCTAAAAAGCAAATTTTTCGCGGTTTTTTTGCATTTTGTTGGCTGTTCCCTGTCAACTGATGAAAGGATGTACAGGATGAAGATGAGGATTTTTTGATGATGTCAATGATTTAAAATGGTGCGTTACGAATAGCTAACACACCCTACTCAAAAAGCTATTCCCTGTTCCCTGTCAGCTGTCACCTAATTTATGTCAGAATCAGGATATCCAGGATGAAAGGATGTACAGGATGAAGATGAGGATTTTCTGATGATGTCAATGATTTAATATGGTGGGTTACTATATTATATAGCGAACTGCTTGCAGCAGCGCTTCGCTATCGCTATCTTACTCAAAAAGCTATTCCCTGTTCCCTGTCAGCTGTCACCTAATTTATGTCAGAATCAGGATATCCAGGATGAAAGGATGTACAGGATGAAGATGAGGATTTTCTGATGATGTCAATGATTTAATATGGTGGGTTACTATATTATATAGCGAACTGCTTGCAGCAGCGCTTCGCTATCGCTATCCTACTCAAAAAGCTATTCCCTGTTCCCTGTCAGCTGTCACCTAATTTATGTCAGAATCAGGATATCCAGGATGAAAGGATGTACAGGATGAAGATGAGGATTTTCTGATGATGT